>CAKZLX010000679.1 GCA_937127265.1 uncultured Pseudomonadota bacterium | reverse complement strand
TCGAAAAGAAAAGGGCGGAGAGTACTCACCAATCTGGGGAATGCTTAAGCAATACGAACTTGCTTATGTAATTGCCACTGAAACTGATGTGATCCAATTGCGGACCGATTATCGTCAAGAACCGGTATACCTCTATCCCATCGATGTGGAGCCACAATATGCCCAACAGTTGTTAAAAAGTATGCTTGAACAAGCGCATCAGTTGGAAACCACCCCCGAGTTCTACCATACGGTCACCAACTCTTGTATGAGTAACGTGGCCAAGCATGTCAACTTGGTGAAACCGGGACTGGTGCCCTTTGGGTGGAGTACCGTATTTCCCGGATTTGCCGATGATATTGCCCTTGAACAGAATCTTTTGCAGACCGATGCTTCCGATATGACTGAGGTTCGAGAGCAGTATCGTATCAATCAACGGGCAACCTCTATTCCCGAGGGCGTATCCTTTTCCCAAGGAATTCGATAGCCTTAATTACTTTTGGCGATTTGTCGTTTAAAGAGGGCGAGCCAGCAAACAAAATTAAGGATACCAAAGGCTGAAATCCTCCAATCTTCCAGTACTGCAAACATCAAAAGCACTGCCATCAGGAGATTTAGAGAAAGCCACAACATCCAGACATGGCGCATAGCACAATCCGCACAGTAGCCTTCAGTGAGGTTCTTTCCATTCGGTCCAATCAGATTGACTGCGATAAAGGGAAGTGACCCAGTGTTGTCAGAGGCATCTTGTTCACAGGTTTCATTTTTACAGGTATCAGCCATGGTTCACCAGAAAAAAGTGGATGAACCGTTGTAATCTTTTGTGAACTAAAAACCAACTATTTATGTTCATTTGGTAACAGTTCTCGCCAATCGTCATACAGTGAAGAGTCTGGAATCTGTGGCTTCCACCATCCCAATGTGACCGGATTAAGGGCATCCAAAAATCCCAGTCCGACTTGCCAAATTTTTTCCCACTTGCTGAGCATGGTGCGTCCATGAAAGGGATTGGCTTGGTGTTTATGTTTCAATTTTAGTCCAATCGCACGGTAGACTCGGCGAGCAATCAAAATCCCCAACCGAGATCGAAAAGGGATGTAACGACAACCAATGTAGGCGCGTCGATAGCATGCTTCGGCAGTTTCAAGCATCTGTTCAATGACTGGGGCAATCTGTTGGGTAGAGACCCGTTGAGACAAGATACTTTGATGGGTGAGATTCTGTTGTACTAACCATGTTTGTGGAATGTAGACCCTGCCACGTTCCGCATCTTCCAAGACATCCCGACAGATATTGGTGATTTGCATACCCAGTCCCAAGTCGATGGCGTAAGGTGTAGCCTCGGGATTGCTGACACCAAGCAAAGGACACATCAGTTCTCCCACAGCACCAGCAACATTGTAGCAGTACTTGGCGAGTTCATGTCTGTCTTTCACCAAAACGGTATCCAAGTCACTTTCGCAACCTTCCATCAGGGCAAAGATGGCGTGTTGGGGTAATTGGTGGCGCCGTTGCACTTTTATAAAGGCTTGGTGTTCTGTGGTTGGGGTGCTTTCACCAGTGACTTGTGCTTTGAGGGTCTTGATGTTGCGAGTGGCGATGTCTTTTGATGGTGCCTCGTCAACCGCATCGTCTACCAACCTGCAAAAGTGGTACAACACCGCGATGTCATCAATGTTTTCAGCAGGTAAAAAGTTGGCTGCCAACCGAAAAGATTTGGCGTGGTGGGCAAAGGCTGCGTGGGCCGCTGTGACTGCCTCAACACTGGCTTTTGTCACTGTGGGGACAGGCGCATTCATTGGCTGATCCGCATTGGTTGTGGGATGAGGTGTCCAATCGGACGCATGATGGTGTCTAATAAGTCGTACACTCTTTTTTTCAGTTCTGGATAGCGTTGTAAGATAGGGGCAGCGGTAATGCTGTGTTCAAGCCGATGGATCTGATTCAAGGCCAAATCTAAGGCTCCACGGTGTTCAAAATCGGCAATGATACTGCTGATATCAGGACCGGAGGTGTCTTTTTGAGTGAGAATAGATACGAACCGAGCCGCTTCACTAGGATGAAGATGGAGGTGTGATACCACCAATAGACTGACCTTTCCCTCGCAGATATCGGCGCCCAGCATCCGACCTTTGCTACCGAAACAATCCAAAATGTCGTCTTGCATTTGGAACAGCAGTCCGATGTTGGAAAAAAGAGTAACCAACGATTTGCGTTCGAGTGTAGAGAGACCTGCCATCAAGGCGATTCCTTCCATGGGTAAGGCAAAGAAAGCACCTGTTTTGCCCAAAGAGGCTTGTTGATAGGACGCTAAAGAAAAGTCTTGATTGGGAAGAAGGGTCATCTCCAAACTTTGCCCACAGACCGTTCGGATGGCGTGTTGACTGAGGATTTTGGACAGTTGCCATCGGACCCCGTCGTCAGTATCTATTTTGTCAATACATTGAAAGGGAACCATGAGTCCCAGATCGCCAGCATTGATGGCTTGTGGGACACCGTGAGATACCCAAGTGGTGGGTTGGTTTCGACGGGTGGTATCGCCGTCTTGGATGTCGTCATGAATTAAGGTTGCGTTGTGTAGCAGTTCAACTGCACTAGCCCAGTGTAAGGCATTCTCTGGAGAGACACCAAACAAGTCTCCGAGTTCCAAGGTGACGGTAGCCCGCAGTCTTTTACCACCAGTCTGTAAATGTTTTTGCATCATGGAACCACAGTAGTTGTTGGCATGTTTCGCAATGATCGCCTGCATTGCACCTTCAACATCGATCAAACCTATGGGGTGGGTGTCATTAAAAGGACTCATGATGTCTCCAAATTGGACAGTTGATCAAACAATGCAGAAAAGAGAGCAGTCGGATGTTGGCTAGAATGTTGTACGATTTTGGCACGGGTGGTCCAATCGGCATGTTTAAAGGTTTCCCACATACTGCTTTGCACGGCTTGTGTAGAGCCAAATCCAGACAGAAAAGAGGCACGTGCTTCGGGTGAACTTTTGAAGAATGCCTCAAAGAAATTCTGGGTTTCTCTAAGATTGAAGCGTACGATCATGTCCAAACCCAACAGATAGAGTTTACGATTTCGCCGTTCGGTGTCGTTCCAAATCGCTTTCCAAGCTTCTGTACACAACGTCTCAGTGTCGGCAGACCAGTGTTCTTTCAAAGTAGCAACCAATCTTGGCGCCGTATAGATTGATCGCAAAATCTGAAAACCGGTGACTGGATGGGTAAAGCCAGCACTGGCTCCAAAAGCCAAGGTGCGTCCCGTTTTGGGAAGTGAGCCACCCATTTCAATCCGACAAAATTCTTGGTCTAGCACTGGGGCATCCCCCAAGCCAAAAGTCTCTTTTCTGAGTTGCAGTCGTTCTTTGAGCATCTCAAAGTCCACAGATTCTCGGGTGGCTAAGATGGTTTCTTCGAGAAAAACCTGTGATGTGCTAAGGGGTAAAACATACAGAAAAGAAGGCGGTGACTGAAAAAACTTGTGGTGTTTGGTTGGGAAGCGAAAATCCATAAAGGACATGGTGTCTAGTGTCCAAGGGATATCGAAGTTGGAGACATCTAGTACTTGTCCATAGGCGATTTGATAGCCAGGCTTGGGAAATGTGGAGTACTGCAAGAGATTTGAGGATGAGCCATTTGCGGCGATGACAACTCGTGCAGTGTAGGTACAGTTGACAGTGTGAACGACCGAATGTGAAGGGAGTTGTTCAATTGTAGTGACTTCACCCGTTTGCAATTGGATGCCACTTTCGGTCGCCAACTCTTGCAAGTGTTGTTGTAATTTTAGAGAATCAAACTTGGCAAAGGGGGCGTCTATATCGACGCGTGTAGTGTTGCGAAGGTGGACTTGAGCAGTGTTCCAAACCATCTCAATACATTCATTGAAAAGGTTTTGCATTGGTTTTGGCGGTCTGACAACATCCAGTTCGGATTTCCAGAAGCAGTAGTTGTTTGTCCATTTTTTTCCGTTATCTTTAGACAGTACAAGCACTTTGAAATCAGATAGTGCACACTGGTTGGCGATGATAAGTCCAGATGGTCCGTCGCCAATTACAACAATGTCCCAGTTGGATTCACGGCAATATACACCTTGTTCTAATGTCTTATCGGTACTCTGTTGCATAACTTTATTTAGACGAGTCCTTGTCCAAAGCAAATTAAAAGTTATCAAATGAATAGATTTTGAATAGGTTTATTTTGATACAGGCAATCTCTTTACCTCATGAACAGAGTATGTTCCAGTCCAACACTACACGACCATCGTTTGCATGGTGGTACGTTGATGTTCTTGATCATCAGGGTACAGGTTGTGTTTGTATTTTTTCTCAAGGTCTTCCCTTTCTACCAGAAACACAAAATGACCGTGCAGAGCGTTTCTCGGTCAATTGTGTCATTTACAATCAAGGCAAAGAAGTCTTTTATCTATTGCAAGAGTTTGATAGATCCGAGGTTGTGCAAGAGAAAGTGATAGACGAAGATACCGATACCGTTGTAGAACTGTGGACTATAGGCTCCCATCGATTTCAACGCACTATTGATCAGCAAGGTACTGTGACCTGTTCAATACAGTTGCAATCCAGCCATCAAAGAACAGAGGGGCATTTTGTGACTGGTAGGATTGAGTTTGAAGGACAACTGGTTGATTCTATCCCTACGGTTGGTCATCATGCTCATGTGGATTCTCCACACCAATGGACACCGGTGACCACCCAGTGTATGGCGTCTGTAGATTTAGAAACCAGTGTTCAGAACTACCGTTTTACTGGCACTGCCTACCATGATAGCAACATTTCCACAGAGCCACTTCATCGCTTAGGTATTTCCCATTGGTGGTGGGCCCGTGCTTCTCTCGTAGATACCACTTGGATTGTCTATTTGGTTTATCCTGAAAACAAACAGAATCCTGTGTGGATGGTTGCCAGTGTGAAACCAAATGGATCTTGGCAGTTTCATACCGTTGAGTCTGTTGAAATTGAGGGTGTTAAACGGTCCATCTACGGTTTGTCATTGCCCGTTCGTTGGAATCTCTATTTGGCAAATGGTGATTGTTTACGATTGGATGTTCAAGATTGGCTGGATGATTCACCGTTCTATCAACGGGTTCTGGTACAGTTGCAATACCAACAAACCCAGCAACCCGTACAGCAAGGTCTAGGCTATCTAGAACATGTAGTACCCACCAAACTTAACGTCCCGTGGCAACAGGCTTTCATTCGCATGAAAACGCACTTCGCCGAGCGACAAGGCTCTTTCTTTTCACCACTGTTCACGGGTTCGTCAACGACACGTTGGTCCCGTCAACTATCTCAATGTTTACCCCTGTAAGCAACTTTGGAGTTTATTATGACAACACCCACAGCAACCGTTATTGGATCTGGTTTTGGCGGCCTTTCGCTGGCCATTCGTCTACAAGGAATGGGGTTTCAGGTTACCATGCTTGAAAAGTTGGACAAGCCCGGTGGTCGTGCCTATGTACGTGAACAGGATGGCTTCTTTTTCGATATGGGTCCCACAGTGATCACCGTTCCTCAGTTCATCGAAGAGTTGTTTTCAATTGAATTGGGTGATGATTCATTGGAAAGAGCAGACTTTCCCGATGATGTCAATCCAGTGGCCTACCCTAACACCAAGCGTTATTGTGATATTCGTCCGATTGCGCCCTTTTACCGCATTTATTTTGATGATGGCTCATACTTTGATTACAACGGTGACCCCGAAGATACCCGACGACAAATCAAAGAATTAGCGCCAGAAGACTTGGACGGCTACGAACGTTTTCACGATGATGCCCAGCAGATCTTCCGACGTGGATTTATGGAACTTGGATACACCTACTTTGGTGATATACCCAGTATGCTTGCTGTAACACCAGACTTGTTGAAACTGGATGCCATTCGCAATCTCTTTCGATTTGCCAAGAAGTATTTCAAGTCTGACAAGATGCAACGGGTATTCAGTTTTGAAACATTGTTGGTCGGTGGAAACCCTCTCAAAGTTCCCGCCATTTATTCGATGATTCATTTCGTGGAAAAGACTTGGGGTATCCACTACGTGATGGGTGGAACCGGTGCTTTGGTTCAGGCCTATGTCAAAAAGTTTCAAGAGTTGGGTGGGCAAGTCGAATACAACGCCGAAGTCGCTGAAATTATAGTGGAGAAAGAAGGGTGGTTTAGCAAACCCCAAGCCAAAGGGGTGAAATTGGTCGATGGTCGAGAATTTCAGTCGGACATCGTGTGCTCCAATGCGGACTATGCCACCACCTATATGAAGATGATTCCTTCGCAGTTTCGAACGTGGAACCCCGATTGGAAAGTCAAACTGATGAAGTACTCGATGTCTTTGGTGGTGATCTATTTTGGCTTTAAAAAGACTGATGAACCACTAGATTTACGCCATCACAACATCATTTTAAGCGAGCACTATGCTGAATTGTTGACCGATATTTTCGATCGCAAAGTCCTGTCGGGAGAGTTTAGTCAGTATCTTCACATCCCGACCCTCACCGATCCAAGTATGGCACCCGAAGGACACCACGCCGCCTACACTTTGATACCCGTGCCGCATTTGGGTGCCGACATTGACTGGTCGGTGGAAGGAGAAGCCTTGGTCGATCGTGTGCTCACCTTCTTAGACGAGAAGGGTTATATTCCAAATCTCCGAGAGAATATCGTCACCCAAAGTTTTGTTGACCCACGCTACTTTGAATCCGTGCTTGGTTCTTACTTGGGTAATGGTTTTGGTGTTGAACCCACGTTGACCCAAACGGCATTCTTCAGACCCCACAATCGTTCTGAAGACATTCAAAATCTGTATCTGGTTGGTGCCAATACCCAGCCGGGAGCCGGAACTCCATCCGTTATGATGAGTGCCAAGATGACCGCGAGATTGGTCAAAGAAGATTGGCTTGCTCAACTCAATCCAGTATCGAACTCCTCTGCGGATAGTGCTCAAGTAGCCAAGTGAGCGACTTAGGTGGTGTTTTTTCCGATTCGTCGATACCACATCCATGTTCCCAAGGCAAAGATACAAAGAACGACTTCCATACCAAAAGTTTTATAGCAAATCATGTCTCGAACATAGGATAGTGGTCCAGTTTTAGGGCAAGAGAAGCCTAGTATGTTTTCCCAAATCGCCAATCTCCGACACCAGTTTTCTTCGACGGTACAGGTTGTAACCTGAAAAAGTTCGGTATACGATATCGATGAAAAAGGAGCGAACCATTTTATTGGTGATGAAGCAAAATCCCAAACAATATGAAATAACCCTTGTAAGGCGAGCACTCCCCCGTACAAATTAATCAGGCGTCGTTTCTCAGGAAACACAGTGGACAATGCAAAGGTCGCTAATCCAATGGTCAGCCAAGTGAATGGCCAATGGGGAAAATAATCATGATGATGGGGGCGATGACCCGCTTCGGCCAATAAATAAAAGAAAACATCAATGTCTGGTAAAATACCACTTCCCATCCCGAACCACAGCAATCGTTTCTGTTGGGTTGCTGTTAAATCAGAGAGTTGCGACAGGAATATCTTGGTGCTAGCATAGGCGAATGGAATATGAGCTATGAACATACATCACTTTTTGTAAAAAATTTCAGATACCTTTGAGGATACTGGATTTGAACAGAGTATCTATCTTTTGTAGTGCCTCCGAAATTTAGACATAAAATAAGGTTATTGTGATCAGTTGCCCCAAGCAACCTGTTGGCTATAAAATAGTTGGTCCTCACTTCACTTGGTGTTTTGTAATGAGTCTTCTTTTTTGTGTACTAAAGCATACCCTTCGGTAACA
>CAKZLX010000678.1 GCA_937127265.1 uncultured Pseudomonadota bacterium | reverse complement strand
CCGGTATTGGTCAGTTGGTTTCGACCTTTCAGGGGTCGATGTTCTACCAATACGGTAAAGAGACCATTCAACACAACAACATGCCAACAGTAGCCCTTCAAACCCTCAGCAATGTACTTCAGTTTCAGCATCGATTTCCAGTTCACTTACCCCTTACAAAAGCAATTTACGCACTTGGACAAGGTAAAATTGATGGTACACTTTTGATTGATGGCTTAATGCGACGATCAGCAACCACAGAATAAGTCCTGTTGGTTTCGATGAAGATCAGGGGCAGACCAACTGATTCATGTATCAGTCAATCCTCCCTTACCCACTTCCTATTTAGTGTTCAGATTCTTTGTTTGGATTATTTGTCAGGGCTTGAGCCAATGGAGAATCCACATGTAAAGCATCCAACATATCAACGATGACTTGGTTGACTGTACAATTTCGTTGGGAAGCTTCTTTAGCGATCAATCGAGCCAAGTCTAAAGGTAGCATCACCGAAGTACGGGCACGATTGCCATAAAGTGACATCCCAGCGGTATTGCTTGTGATGCTGTGTAACTCACGTTCTTCCAATGGTGTCAGTTGAGAGATTCGGGTCCAGCGAGGTGATTTTGAAGAATTGGGTGTTGACGGCATGGCCATGGTTACGCTCCTATCGCGATGGGTGTGGCAAGGGATGGTACGAGGTGTGACCATTCCAAAGTCTGGTAATTAAAGTTGGGCAACTGAAAAAAGAAGGTCTGGGGATGTTGCGCAACAGAATCCCTGTCTTGAAAAACATCCACCCGTATCAGTGGGGCAAAATTGGAATGTTGACTGAGAGACAACACCGTTTCACAAAAGGGAAGAAGTAGTGTCCAAAAATCATGCTTGCCAATTTCCTGTTGCAGACCGGCACAATCGGATCCAAAAAGCATCGAATGATGTTCAGCATTCCCCCAAAAAACATCAATTCCTTGAAATGTTATTGGATTGGAGGCGCTATCTTGGATGTTGGCTTCCAAAGTAAGTGCAAAGACAATCTCTTGCCATCCAAATGATGACGATGTATCGGTCTGTTCACCTATACAGGTTTGACACCACGAGTGTAGTGAAACCTGATCTCCCAACACCAGATTGTGTCGAAAGAAGGTCTGTTGAATTGGCTTTAAAAGATGGATGGAATTTGTCATGACAATCTCCTGTTCAGTTCCATCTCATTATACCTGAACAGACTATACCAATGCAATCTTATGCGGACTATTATTGTCCGTTATCTCATTTTATATTTCCCATCTTTCAACAAACGTGCCACAGTCACCGAGGCATTGAATCCATTGAGGGTACCAGAACGGATCAAATAAGGAATCTCAGACCCCCACTGGGCCAACAAACCGGTCCCTGTACCGAATCGTAACTTGGCCGTCAGTGTCACACGGGTTTGATATTGGGTATCAGGCTCCACAATGTACATACCATAAACATCGGTCACTGGTACTATGTCGTTCAAAATTGGCCAGCGTAAATCTGAATCTTCAATGGTCTTTTTACGTGTTTTTTCATAGAGAGACCATCTTTCAGGCTTGACCAGTGTTTTGGTTGCCCGTTCGAAGGCACAGATTGTCTTGCCATCACCTAAATCGTAACGATACATTCGTTGGAAGTACTCACAATAGAAGAAGTCCATGTCGCCAAAAAATACCATATCCGTATAGGGAACACCAAAATGTGGATCTATCCCTTCGGAGAAGTAGGTCATATTTTTAGCACCAGACATGTGCTTGGGTAGGTGATGTTGGTTGTACAACACCGTTTGCACAACTTGTTCTCGGGTATAATTTTGATTCCCATGCCCTGAAACAAATGTTAAATAACCAGCATCCAGTTTCTTGAGTTTAAATTCATCATACAACTGATCGGTTGGTCGTTCAACCTCCACCCCTTTCCAATAATTAGGGTCGTTCAACGAGTCCAATAAGACTTTCTGACCCGTTTTGTTGTGCAACTGAAAGGAAACACCTGCCGCTTGTGCCCATCTAGGAGTCATACCAACTGCCCCAAGCGCCCCTACCGTTTTTAAAAAATCTCTACGTTTCATCACTTCTCCTTTGTACAGTTGCACTACTATATTCTATCTAACGTAAACGAAGTCACACTGTCGATTATTCATATCCAATCCAATCAAGGTGTCTTTTGGGCTCGCATGATGTGTTTACAAGTCTCGACAGACCCCATAAAACCGGCTATCATTCCTTGTCGCAAAACAATCGGCAACTCCGATCCCCAATCAGCTACCCAACTGACATCTTCCTTAAATTTCATTCGGGTAATCATGGTGACCCTTGCCCCAACATTAGGCTCAGGTTCCACCAAGTAGTACCCAACCAAGTATTCCATCGGAACAACTGGAAAAATAGTCCATCCGGCTTGTAACTGCTGTTCTTTTTGATGCATAAAGTCCCTGTAACCATCAAATAACGTGGGTTCCACCATCGGTTCAGTCACCAATTCAATCGGACATAAAAAACGCCCGTCCCCCAGATCAATCTTGGCTGTTCGCAAGGGAACACTCATGTAAAAGATTTTTATATCAGCAAGGAAAAACATGTCGGTGTAAGCTTGTTTGTTGTAAGGATCAACACCTCTCCCTAGATACTCACCAACTTTAAGTCGTGACATGTAGGTTGGAATAATGTCTTGATGCTGAAAGATACAATCTGCCACCGTCTGGGACTCAAACTTAGCGTTACCGGTTCCCGAAATGTATGTGACGATACCTGTGGGACGTTGTTGAATCCGTATCGAATCATAAGGAGAGTTGGGATACAGGGTTTCATCAGCACCATCCCAAAACGAAGGCTGATCAAGTGTCTCTCGCAACAACTGATTGCCTCTGGGATCATGATAGAGAAACGTATCTGATGCATGGGCTTTGTTGATTCGCAGACGACTGAAGGCTCCAATAGAACCAATTCCACCCAACAAGGTTCGCCGATTCATTCACTGTCACCAAAGATTGTCTGGTGAATCACCGCCATCAATTTCTCTTTCGGTGCCGTTTTAGCAGAGTCTTTGTGTTTTTTAGCATTTCGTACCAACTGACGAACCCGTTGCATATCAAGGTGAGGATTGTCTTCTAAGAATTCTTGTAAGGCATCGTTGTCACCAGAAACCAAATCTTGATAGCTATCTTCAATCATCTGCTCCAACGACTCTTCGGCTTGGTCTTGGTTTTCCACCAGTTCCAACAACAAGTCTAAGTCTTCCGCATCAGCATCACGCATCAGATTGACAATATTACGTTCTTTACGACGCTTTCCTCGAAACTCGGTAATTGAACGGCCCTCTAAAATGGCTTCTTTCAAGGTTGGTTCAATATCCAACTGCTCAACCACCGCGTCTTCACGCAACTTCATCAACCCCACCGTCAACTGACGTAACTGTCGATTTTCATCTTTCTTATCTC
>CAKZLX010000677.1 GCA_937127265.1 uncultured Pseudomonadota bacterium | reverse complement strand
TGATCTTCCATATTCACATGATGCGCTTGCGGATCTTGGGATGTCTCAAGAAACACTTGAGTATCACCACGATCTGCTCCACACCGCCTATGTGGACACAGCCAACAATCCCGATGGAAAAGACACCCCATGACCCAAGCAACAAGGTTTTGAGATAGTGTAGAGATGTCCCCCACCAAGTACCAATTTCTGTCGAATGGGTGATTTGAAAGGTTCCGTAGTCTCGACGTAAGAAATAATGTAGCAAATCAGATAGGTTGTGCACTTCCCCCCACCGCCAAGCGCTCTCCGCACTGTCCCACAACCAAAGGTAACTACTCAAGCCAACCACAATCCCAAGTGCCATCTGCCACCATCGGGTCCAATATCGCCAACCCAAAATTGCCATCATCGGAAAGGCCAGTATGAACATGTGATGAGTACCCAGCCCAACAGTCAGACAGATCGCGAACAATATACTGTGCCAGTTTTGTTCTGGAACAACATAGAGCCACAACAACACACTGTACACCAAGGTCAATGCTGGAAATGCTTCTGCGATTGTCGAATAACGAATCCACAAGGGCTGCATGGATAAGACAGCCACTATCCACAGTGAAAGTCCACGATGCTTGGTCAGTACCCAACAGGTATCGACAAGAACAGCCAAGGCTATACTGTGCAACACCCCCATCGCCACCGCGGTATTCCACATCGAGTTTACACTCAACCATTGAAAGCAGTGTCCCCAAAGTGATAACAACGGATACCCCGGTGGATGAATCCGCGTGTTTTGAATAGAGGCCAACACAAACTCTGAAGAGTCCGAGGCCTGAATCCCTTTGGTGGCACCAACCATCACCCACAGTGTATGTAGGACAAAAACACCCACACTCCATCGCCAGCGTAAAGTCGGTAGAACACGTTGCTGTCCGTTATTATCCACAGTCATTGGTATATCTCTCATGTCAGTTCAACAGCAGAACAACCAATGAACATTGACACTGCAAACTTAGGAGGCGTACTTACTCACCAAATCAGCAAATCTTGGCATTGCATCCCCAATGTATTGAACGGCTTTTGGTCGCAAAGTGTTGTAAGCACGAACAATGTTTTTAAACTTGCTTTGTGAGGCTCTACCATCGGTGATTTCCAATAACGAGTTGGCGATTGCCTTACTGTTTTGGGTAAAGAAAGTTCGTGGATTGGCACCTTGCGCCTGACAATCCTGCCAAAAAGGATCGACTTTAACAGCCAATTCATCAATCAAATCGTCCAAGGTGTGACGAATCATTCCGGGTTTAATTGCCTTCAAGGTTTTAAATGCCGCTTTAACACCCATACCAGAGATACCTCTTTTGTCGGCAACTTCGGCATCGAGCATCTTTTCACAATCAGCGATGACTTGGGGGCGTATAGCGGGGTCTTTTAATACTTCAACAAGGGAGCCCATACGATTTCCTAGGGTTGGAGGGTTAAATAGGGAAATAAACTGTTCTTGGCTATATCTGACTGTTCACTAGATTTCTACTGATGAATCAGACACATCTCTATTTATTCGGCAGGTTCTTCACATTCGGGAACATAAAGCGTTTCTGAACTGATCATTTGCTTGTAGAACCAAGCGATGTATTTGTGACCATGACAAGAATAGGTTGACTTTTGCGCGTAGGCTTTGGCAAAACACTTTTCGGAATTCTCATGATCGTAATCATTTTGCATTTTGACAATATCGGTTCCAGGATCTTCTTCTGGTAATTTGTCGGTCACATAAGAACGAAGCCAAAATGGAATCGCATCACACATCGCGGTGAAAGCAGGACGTTCGGCGTTCCCCTCAGCCAGTTTCAAACTTTGTAAAATTGCAGCCCGAACATCACGATCTTCTTCGAGAGTCATGGCTCGTTTACGAAGGCATCGAACGGCGGATACCGAAGTTGTTTTTTCCAAAGACTCAATCGCTGCCTTTCGCACCATTGGCGAGGTATCTTCCATCATCGCTGTACAAAGCACTTCCTCTGCTCTGTCCTTGGCATGCGCTCGATAGGCTTTCATTGCCGAAGCCCGAACGCGCTCATCTTCGTGGGGTAATGCCTCTTTGATCAGTCGACGTGCACCTTTTTCTTCAGTGTGTAAG
>CAKZLX010000676.1 GCA_937127265.1 uncultured Pseudomonadota bacterium | reverse complement strand
CGTCACAATTGTTGTCTTCTTCATCACAAATTTCCACGGCGCCCGGATAGCTGTCGGAATTGTTGTCATCGCAATCACTTCCGGAAGAGACAAACCCGGTGGGTGCTTCACAAGCATCAATGGTCACCTCCGGATTTCCAAACCCATCCAGATCCCCGTCACCAAAGAAAACCTCGGTCACACCCTCATCGATTTCCCCGTCGCAGTTGTTGTCACTTCCATCGCAAATCTCAACTGCTGCCGGATTGATCTGCGAGTTGTTGTCATCGCAATCCTCATCGGTCAAATAACCATCACAATCCCCATCATTCTCGATACTTCCAAGGGATGGACTCCTATCATTACAATCATCGTCGGTCAAAACACCATCACAGTCTTGATCTTCACCTTTTATAGTCGAAGACGGGTCATTGTCATCACAATCATCGTCAGTCAAAACACCATCGCAATCTTGATCTTCATCTTTTATGGTTGAAGATGCATCATTGTCATCACAATCCTCATCGGTCAAAACACCATCACAGTCACCATCATCAACAGGACACGTAGACTCTGAAGATTCATTCTCAGATTTTTCATTTTCGTCAGTACATCCCAAAATTGCCAGCAATAACAATTGATACATACCCTTCTCCTTGATTACTCAGCATCGTACTAAGAATCAAAAATCATAACATATTTTACAAAAAATATTCCACAAAATATGAAGGACCTGATTCCCTAGGCTTTATTTCACCCAACGACAATCTCCCATCTACCCAAAACAAGTACACTTGGATACAATACCTCCACAATACACTACCATCGGAGTCACCATGTCTTGGGATAGAGCTTGGAAATGTCGCAACAAAACCGTCACCCTCGCTGAGTTTACAGCCGCAGTACAAACCGTTGTCGATGCCTATGAGGGTGTTCGCAGCCAAATCGACAAAGAAGCCGATGACTGTTGGACCTGTTTCTTTATCGTACCCGACCAAGAACATGACACGCGCACCTATGAAGTCTCTTTGTACAACATGGGCAAAGACGGATTTGTGCTCAGTCTCGAACCCGACGCTTCCGACAACCGACTCTCCGAAGATGCCGACCAACTGGCTGAAGATGTGGCGATTGAACTGGATGCTGAACCGGTGGATTTATAGCCTCTTGGTTTCCTTAGACGAACACAGTCGACTGCATCAGTGAGTCACCTAAATACGCCAACAGATTGAGAGTCTAACCAGTAATCCCCTTACATCATTCTGTTTCAGAAGCATACAAAGATTGCACCCCTGTCCGCATCCAATAAGCAATGCGCAAACCACAGAGAATAGAGACAATGGCCAAAGCGGTTGCCAATCCCAACCAAATCCCTCTCACACCGAAGCCCATCTGGAATGCCAACAACAAAGCCAAGGGCATCCCAATCATCCAGTAAGCCACCAAATGAAAGAACAGTGGCAGGCGAACATCTCCCATCCCACGCAAAATCCCCAGTCCGACAACTTGAGAACCGTCGAACACTTGAAAACAGGCACACAAATACACCAGTGGAACCACCACTTCCATTAAGGCTGGATCATCTGTATAAATACGCGGCCACCAACCAGCCCCGACCACCAATAAAAGAATCAACACACCTTCCACCAGCAACATTGTCAGAATAGCCTGCCAGATTGCATTCTTCCAATCGCCACCGATGCCAATCATCTTCCCAACGCGAGTAGCGGCGGCCACAGAAAGTCCCAGTGGAACCATGAAACAGACACTGGCAATATTCAGTACGATAGCATGTGCAGCCTGACTTTCAGTTCCAATCCAACCGGCAAACAACACTGACAACACAAAACCCCATACTTCCAGAGAAAATTGCAGTCCAGTCGGCCAACCCAACTTCCAAATCCGATGGATAATCGCCGAAGAATACCTATAATATTTCTTACAAAACATCCCTATGTCAGCCCGCAGACGCCAAAGTAAAATGAAGCACATCCCATAAGTAGAGAGACAACTGGCCCAAGCCGACCCAAGTACGCCAAGATCAAATTGGTAGATGAAGATGTAATTGGCAAGCACATTCAACAGGTTAGCAGCGACAACCGAGATGGTGGCACTTTGTACTTTCTCCATCGCTTGAAAAAAACGCATCGCGTATACAAAAGCCAATTCTGCCGGTACAGCCAATGCCAGTACCGAACAGTAGGCCCCAGCCAAAGAAGCCACCTCGGGTTGCTGACCAAAAAGCAACAACCCCCTTTCCGCACTCAAGTATAAGCATACCTGAGGAATCAAGGCGAGCACCATGACGCGTAGAAGATGTTGGAACAACCTTGCGCGGGTCTCGGTCTGTTTTTCACCTGCGACTTGAGAGACCAAAGGTTCAACACCAGCCGGTATATTGCGTCCAAAAACGGCTGTCGCATACATCCAGGTGACCGAGACAGATAAAGAGGCAATGGCAGTTGGCCCTAAGCGACCGACCATGATCATATCTACGACGCCTAGACTCATCATCGCACCATTGGTCAGGATAACAGGCCAAGCCAGTGTCCAAAGAGCACGTCTTTCTGCGTTCATACGATCACCATTAGGAGAAATAGAACGTTTATAATAACACAGACTGTTAAACATAGAATTTCAATCTACAAGTCTATGGATATATCTTTGTCGTTATGTCATCTACAACTGACAGCGGTATCTTCAGACGTTCCAAAACACTTTGGTATAATACCAAAATCTACGCAAAACAATTTATATCACTTATACCGAAACCGTAATCTGCACGCCAGAATCAATCCCCAACGCATTGGTCAAAGAATCAGCAATACCCTGCAAAAATGACTTCTCCAATGGTAAAACACTGGGGTCAGAAGGAACACGGGCGGTCGTATAAATCTGTACCCACTCCACTTGCCCACCGGCATCGACAATTGAACAGACGCGATCCACCCAAGCCTTAATCTCGGCATCGCTCGGTGCTTCATCCCCAAAACGATGAAACATACACTGCAACACAATCGGATGTTGCCGCGATGCCCAAATGATATTTTGTGTCACTTTCTCCAAGGAGAGTTTTGTGCCATCAACCCGCTCGAACCAGGACTGTGTTCCGGCGTCCAATTTTGCCCAGACCCTTCCACCACTTTTCCATAGCGCATCCAAAGCACTTTGCACCGAGGGCTTGTGAAACAAGGTGGCGTTGGTAAACAGATTAAAGGCGACATCGGATAACTGATACAATTCCAGTTGCTCACTAACCACCCCGATAACATTCAACAGTTCTGGACAGGCTGTCGGTTCTCCATCTCCTGAAATAGATACGTCTCGCAAGACTTGCATCGAAGGATCAGCCGTGTTGAAGGGTGCCACATTCCACAAGTCCCCACTGGCAAGCAAAGAAAACAAATGGACCAGTTCAGACTGCACCCGCAGGACATCCACGCCCTCTTTCTTTACCAACTTCTGGGTATCCGTCAAGGGAACGGTACGATTCACCTGACAATAGGGACAATCAAAATTGCACACCTTATCCACGTTGAGATTGATACCCACCGAGAGTCCTTTTGCCCTTCTTGATACCACCGCATAAACATAGCGATTTTGAAGCAATTGACGGCGGTGATCGGTAAAGTTGAGTATTTGCATGATGAGTTCCCAATCGAATTGTGATTGATCCTGTTATTTGGTTCAAAAATGAGTTATGCCTTATTCTACAAGAGTTTTGGTGGATGTCCAATCCACAACCCCTGATTATCAACCCTGTCGGTGCAAACCCTTTTCAATCGATGTACTCGACATAGATCAATAGAACTGAGGAGATTTCAATGTTCAGCATCCTACTTGGTGCCTTGATGGCCTGTAACCAACCCGCCCCCACCGCAAACTATATCCCCGGTGTCATCGAAACAGATGGAAAGGTGATTGCCACTGTAAACGGTGTCGAAATCAAAGATGGCATCGTCGATTCATTGCTCAAAGATGTACCCGAAGAACAACGAGCAATGATCATGGCTGGTCCACAGTTTGCCCAACTCAAAGACCAATTGGTCACCACCGAGGTTCTCTACCAAGAAGCCATCAAAGCCAACGTCCAAGATGACAAAGATGCTCAATCAATGATGCACTTGACAGAACGCGAAGTCCTCACCGATTTCTTGGTAAAAAAACTAGCCAAAGCCAAAATGA
>CAKZLX010000675.1 GCA_937127265.1 uncultured Pseudomonadota bacterium | reverse complement strand
AAACTAAAAAAAGTCCATTTCCAACGAAGGTTGTCATATTTCAGTACAAGTTTAAAGAAGAAACAGTTTTTTTAATTAATCATTGTTTTAAATGTGCCGATGAAATGAAGGTTTTATATAACACCAAGAAAGAGAAGCTCTCAACTTTTGGAGGAATGATTCCGAATCAGAATAAATACCCGAATTTTTTTGAAGAAGCAACCGAAAAGAAAGAACTTTGGAGAAGTTTCTAAAATAATAAATATGAAAAAAAATTAATTAAAAATTTAATAACAAATGTTATTAGAGATGATGAATATTTAGAAGCTTTTTTATCAATATTAATACATTATTATAAAAAATATATATATGAATAT
Source organism: uncultured Pseudomonadota bacterium (assembly GCA_937127265.1). Classification (GTDB taxonomy): domain Bacteria; phylum Myxococcota_A; class UBA796; order UBA796; family UBA796; genus CAJWHX01. Next base: position 2,704 of record CAKZLX010000675.1, on the reverse strand, counting down.
GATGGTGATATAAAAAATGTAAAATCGCCAACAATTGAATATGAAACAGATCAATATAGGGGAAGACAGGATTATATGATGCGCTTTGTGCTTGAGAAGGTAGAAATAATAGAATCAAATGATAATAACAGAATGTCATTAGAAGAATTTGCAAAGCATTATAATTCATGGTATGTATCAATGAACGGATTAACTTTAAAGTCATCATTTGATTGTAAAGAAATTGTACCAATGATTGAAAATAGTAAATTGTCAACATATATTAAAATTGACCCAATTACATATAATAAATATTTTAATAATATTTATATAAAATCTATAGTTGATGATTTATAAAAATTGAAAAAATATATAATTTAATTATTATGGCAAATATTGGTTATATTTATAGTATTACACCAATAAATAGTGATGATAGTGATGGTGATGTATATTATGGATCGACTGACAATATATTATCAAGATTAAATACCCATAAATACCAATATAATAATAATATTAAAAATTGTAATTCTTATATATTATTTGATAAATATGGTTTTAATAACTGTCATATTAATATAATTGAAGAAATAAAATATAATAATAAATCTGAATTATTATATCGTGAAAGATTTTATATTGATAATAACGAATGTATTAATAAAAAATCACCAATAAAAACTAAAGAAGAAATATTAAATGATAAAAAAGAATACAAAACAATATTCAATACCATCGAAACACCAATCACCCAAGTATACCTATCACAGAAAGGATACGCCCTGCCAAGGCTCCGTCCCGACGGTAAGACGCCCAGTTCCTGTCTTTGAAAGTACAATATCCCGTCATCTCGATACAACCGACCCCCTGCTGCCGTAACTGTTCAGCGACTGCCAACCGTGTATCCAAATGGGGTCTTGGGGTTCGTTCTTGTACACAAGCATCGCGAGGAACACCAGTGGCAACAATGGCTTCGACCACTTCTTCTCCAACCTCATAGTGATTCACACCGATACAAGGGCCGATAATGGCAGTGTGAACGCTACCCATCTCCTCAATCGTCCGTTTGGTTATCTGATTGGCAATTCCCCTCCAACCAGCATGAACGACCCCGATTTGAGGCACCCCCTGTCTCTCACCCAATAGAAAAATGGGAACACAGTCAGCGGTTTGCACCACCAAAGCCAATCCTTTCAGCGAAGTATATTGGGCATCTCCTTCACCTTGACTCCCCATACTATGGACTCGTTTAACAATATCAGAATGGGTTTGATCAACAAACGACCATTGTGAAAATGGTGCGTCTAAGAATGGAACCCGTTGGGCCACGGTATCTTTGCTATGATTTGGTTCTCCATATGTCCATCCCATCCAGATTTTGGGATGCGTGGTGTGTGGTCTTTTCCAGACGGTCATTGTATCTCTCGGGGCTATTTAGAATGAAGAAAAACATCAGGGTGCTGTTGAAACCAATCGGCAATCGATTTGAGTAGCCATTCTTTGGGCAGGTCACCATTTCGCAGTCTTTTACGGATATCTGTGGAAGATACATTGGGAAACACCATCCCTGCACGATGTCCTTCGTAGCCAACACGTCCGACAATAATTGGTGTAAAGTGTTTTTCAATCTCGGACCACTGTTTCCATTGTGGTAACTGCGATACCACATCGGCACCAACCACCAAACGAAAGGTATGCTCAGGATGTTTGAGCTGCAAGGCTTTCAAGGTATCGATACTATACGAAGGCGTAGGCAAAGTCGATTCAATGTCAGAAACAACCACTTGTTCTCCCAATTCAGCCCCCATCAATCGGCACCATTCCATGCGCGTATCAAAATCAATCAACTTTTTATCATGGGTCTGTTCAAAAGCGTGACGATACACCGGCACCAACCAAACTTGATCCACAAGTCCCGTCCAAGTCAACCATGATGCCACCATAGCGTGAGAAACATGCGGTGGATTAAATGAACCGCCATAGACTGCAATTTGCATACGATCTCCGAATTACCAGTATTAGTATCGATAGATTTGGTCAGATAGACACAAAAAGGTTAACACTGTTCAATGCACAACGACATAGAGAATAAACAAGCCATTGGTGTTTTTGACTCCGGAGTGGGTGGATTAACTGTTCTTCACGCTTTGCAACAGGCCATGCCCAGTGAAGATTTTATCTATTTAGGAGATACCGCCAGAGTTCCTTACGGCACACGTTCTCCAGAAACCATCCTCCGGTATTCATCACGCGTGGCTGGTCATTTACTCACCTACAACATTAAAGCCTTGGTCATCGCCTGTAACACCGCGACATCCTATGCTTTGGAGCCACTTCAAGATGCCTGTCAAAAAATTGGAGTGCCAGTATTTGGAGTTATCAAGCCATCCTCAGAAGTCGCTCTGTCCCAGAGTCAGAACAAGCACATCTTGGTATTGGGAACCGAAGGAACCATTCAAGGTGAACGATACACCCACACTTTACAGCAAATGAACCCCAATGTTTATGTCCAAGGCTTAGCCTGCCCACTGTTCGTCCCCCTGATCGAAGAAGGCTGGCATACGCACCCCGTTACCGATACAATTGCCCAAGAGTACTTCTCCACCGTAAAAAATCTTACAATCTTTGACACGGCGATTCTAGGCTGCACCCACTATCCGATGATCAAAGCAAACTTGGAACGACTCTTCCCATCGATTCGCTTTATCGACTCTGCTCAAAC
>CAKZLX010000674.1 GCA_937127265.1 uncultured Pseudomonadota bacterium | reverse complement strand
AAATGAAGCTGGTTAGAGAAAATATCGAGTTCAAAAGAGGCAGAAAATCTGTAACTGGTGCATTAGGTATTGGAATATTTCATCACCCTTGGGATCAAGAAAAACTAGATGAAATTCTTCCTGAGTTCAAGGCGGCAGGTGTTCCTGTACACACGGTTGCTCACTCTTCATATAGCGATTTTCAGACTTTGAATCGTATTGCCAAAGAAACCGGTGGAAGTTGCTCTTTTGCTCGTGAAACCGCACATGTGTTAGAGCCAATTGCCAAAAATACAGCGAGTTTAGGAGGCGAGTTGGTATCGGTTCCCGTGTCGATTGAATCGGCGGATTATCTGGTTGTCGTCGATCCCAGTACGCGTCGAGTGTTGTCATCAAAAAGCGACATGTTGGTTTTACAAGTATCAGATCCAAGCGCTTTGCAGGTTTTACGTTTCTCTGAAATTGATAAAAGTGCCTACAATCGTGGAACCCAGTTGGATCAATCTAGTGATCTAGCGGAACACCTGCCAATATATGCTTATTCAATGGCTTCTTTGTCCGAAGGTGCCTTAAACGATGCAAAGTATGCTTTGATTTCTACTCGCAATGAATCGTTGATCAATGAACATTATCGCGCCTTGGTCAATGAGGATTTGGCGTTGATGGCAGCCGGATTAAACAAGTACATCTTTGACAATGGTCGCTTGATTCAAAGTGCGGAGTTTGGATTACAACAAAATGGAACAGATTTGTTAAACCTCTCGTTGTTTTTGCATTTACATCGTCAGGCAATTACCGTTGATATTGAACACTTGCGCTCGGTCTACACCTATCGTGGATTGAAGACCATTCCCGGATACAGAGATGCCAATGGTCGACATATAGAGCCAGAATATACCACCAAACCAAAATCAAATGACCCTTTTCAAGAAGTTGTTGGGGTCGAAATCAACAAAAATACGGCCAATATCAATATGACCGTTCAACAACCAGTCCATCTCTGTGAAAATACCAGTGCCCAGAAGATCATTTCCTCAGTTGAAGGCGTTGACTTGGATGAACTTAAAGAGTATCGTGCCTTTACACTGGTTGGGGATGGCCGTTTGAATGTGCCAACACTCAAACTTAAGTTTGCCAAGGCATCTGCGTTTAACACTTTCAAATTTATGGGACTGGTGTCTGGTACTTTCTCTGCTGATCAGATTCATGTGATTGACTTACAATCATTACCAATGGTTCCAACGTCATTGAAATTTGACGATTTGAAAAATACGTTCAACTTGGTTGCTGGTGGACGCTTGCTTTCTTTGATTTTGGCAGCGATGTTAAAGGGTGGTTCAACGACGTTAACCGGTACACAAATAAAAGCCTTACGTTCGTATGGCATATCCGCATCTCTAAATGTAAATATTCGTTCATGTAATGAGGTGGCAGACTTGGATGAGGCCTTGGATGAAGGGAAGGTTGATAAAAGACCTTCTTACAATATTGATATCGGTACGACACAAATTCAAAACATTAAAGACTTCCGAACCACCACCAAAATCTTACAAACTTTCTATAAGGTGAATGGTAAGACGAAGTCTAAATGGACCGATGTATGGGACCCTTCAAGTACAATCGAGAAAAAGAAATTGTCCAAACGCACTAAGGTGAGTACGGCTGATGAGTTCAGTGTTGATCTCGTTGACCAACTATTGGGTCTGAAAGCCCATGATGGCTTGCAGGATTTGTTGGCGGGTCTCGAGGTTACCGGTCATGAAGATACTTTACGAGCTTTGACTGGTCGCACTTATAAGATGGACACGTTCCGGGCAGATGTTGAGGCGTTTCAGGAAGCCATTGAGGATGCAGTGGATAGTATTTATGCCAAACAGATATCACCATTGGTCTTTTACATCGGAAGTACAGGATTGATTCCGGATGAATACAAGGCAACTCGATATGATGCCGAGGCCTTGTTGGCTTTGTATCCACATTTGAAAATTGACAAAGGTGAACGTGATGGTAGTTTCTTTGTTTTCGAAGATGACATTATTTCGGTCTATATGGAAGATGAGTGGATTTCCATTCTATAATCTGGTTTGGGTAGCTATCTGGTTTGGCAACCACAGATAGATGTAGAAGAGGGCATTTTGGAGATGTCCTATTTCTTATGATGAGTAACGGTTGGAGAGAAAATGTTTACGATATTGGCTTTGTGGGCTTGTGGAGAAGAAGAAAAGGAAATTACCTATCCCGATATCGAGTTCTATGACTTTGAAAGTGCAGCACCTTGGTATGGTGCAGGTGGTCTCAGTTATGCCGATGGTACCACCGTTGTGACGGCTTTTGAGCAAGAAGATCAGTTCTTTGGTTCTGAAGACAAACGCACGATTCAAAATGAAGTGACTTTTCCAGAGGGAGATTGGGCACAGATTGGTTTGTATTTTCGTTTAGACTGTCCAGAAACAGGATTGTGTGACCATTGGGATCGAACTGGTTCGGTACAGTTGGTACAAAATGCTGGAACTGAAGATGAAGTGACCACCGAACTGTTGCGTCACATCACCCCTTATCGAATTGCGATGGCCAATTATGTAGACATTACCGAATTGGCTCCACTGTTACAAGGGACACAAACCATCACCTCTTTCATTGATACTTGGGTGGGACCCGGACATGCGCAGGGTGAAGGCTGGCGAGTGACCATGCGTTTTGTATTTTATCCAGGTCCGCCGGCGGGTCCCGATGAAGTCATCAATGTTTGGGAGAGACGGAACATTACGGTAGGACAGACAGGGGAAGG
>CAKZLX010000673.1 GCA_937127265.1 uncultured Pseudomonadota bacterium | reverse complement strand
CAAATTGGATGTAACTCCAATTCCAACTTCACTTTTGACTTGACTGGACCACCAACCATCACCTCGGTTGACCCAAATCAAGTTTGTGATGATGGTCGCTCCTTTATCATTACCGGTACCGCCTTCACCAATACCTCCACTGTGGAATTGGATGGTGTAACCGTAAACAGTACCTTTGTGGATACCGAGCACATTGAAGTCACTTTACCAGCCGACTTTGGTGAAGGTGTCTATGATATTCGTATCGTCAATGTTGATCAATGTGAAGGAACTGCCACCAACGCTGTTGAAGTCGTCACTTCTCCCCTTCCCTTCTTTGTTGACCCACAAGTCATTTACAACGGCATCGATCTCCAAGTGACCCTATTTGCTTCTGATATCAACGATGACGTATCAGCGGTCACCATTTCTGATTCTGCTGGAAACGAGACCAGTGTTAGTTTCAACTATGACCCCACCGATCCAAACCGTGTACAGTTTACTGTTCCTGCTGGACTCCCCAGTGATACCTACAGTGTCTATTTGGAAGATGTGTTGGAATGTGGTGACACACTGGCCAGTGCTTTCTTCATTGAGGATACCCTCACGGTTTCAGTGTCTGGGATTGACCCTGCATTTGGAAGTACTCTGGATTACACCTCCGTGGAAGTGTACTCCGATGCCAACGCTGGCGACACCTTTATTGATGTACCGAGATTGTACCTCAACCCCACAGGAAATGGCTTGGCCACTGAACTCTTTGGTATCAATTTCCAAAACCCTGAGCAGTTAGACGCCATCATTCCCGATGGATTGACGGCTGGTACCTATGACCTGATCGTAGTGAACCCTGATGGTGGTGTTGGTGTACTCGAAGATGCCATCGAAGTCATCCCTGAACTGTTACCACTGGTGGATACCGTATCTCCTGGTTCATTTAATACCCAGCATGACGGTACACTCACAATCCTTGGACAAAATCTCGACTTGGCCAACGCCTCGATGGAATGTAAAGCCGGTCTAAATGGTACACCATTTACCGTACCTGCCAGCATCGTTTCTGGTGGAAGCAGTAGCGAAACCCAAATCCAAGTGGACATGAACACAGCCGGTATCACTGGTGGTTTGGTATGCGTAGTGATTGTGGAAAACAACAGTGGCGCTTTGGCACGATACTCATCGGTTTCCATTACCTCTCCATCTGGAAACTTGGCACAGTTTTATGCTGGTCCCAGCATGAATGAACCTCGTCGTGGTGCTCCCAGTGCTGTTGGGCGTGCCTCTTACTCTGCGCGATATATTTACGTCATGGGTGGAGACAAAGATGGTCTGACCCAAGTTGACAACAGTGGACAGCCTGTACGAATAGAAAACTCCGTCGCCTCAGCAACCGTTGAGTATGCTCAAGTTAACCGATTTGGTGAAATGCAAGCTTGGAATTACCTGCCGACATTATTGCCTGTACCACGTTCGTTGACCAGTTCGTCTACCATTGGACGATTCATCTACATTCCAGGTGGTTTCGATGGTTCGAGTGCACTTGACGATGTGCATCGCACCAAGGTTCTCGATCCATTGCAAAGCCCACGCATTACCAGTGTTGATTTGAACTTTGAAGCCAGCACACTGGATGCCGGTACTTGGATATATCGTGTGTCAGCCATCTATGATGCAGGATACGAAGAAAATCCCAATGGTGAAAGTTTGGCCAGTGACCCCTTTGTTATTCGTCTACCTGACTTGGGTGAACCATTGTCGATCACCCTCGATTGGCAAGCCTCTCCCAATGCCTCTGGATACAACATCTATCGAAGTCCAGTTGTCGATTCGGCTTCGGGGACTGAAGAACTGTTGGCCACTGTGGGCAATGTCACCTCCTACACTGACATTGGTGCTACCACCAGTAATGGCGTAGGGATTTTACCACAAGGTTCTCTCGGGAGTTGGGCAACCCTACCAAGTATGAATACACCACGCTACTCTGCTTGTATTGCCACTGCACAACACCCAACCGACGACAGCAAGTACTTTATCTATGTCGCCGGAGGGGTTGACGACTTTGGAAATACACTAGACAGCATTGAGTTCTTAGAAGTTACCGTGATCGATGAACACGATCATGAAGTAGCCACCTCATGGACAATGAACAACCTTTCACTGGGCGTTGCGCGTTCGGAATGTGGTTCGTTTGTGGTCGACAACACCGTCAACCAATACATCCCTGCCGATGATGTCTATGTCTACTTTGGTTCGGGAACCAACGGCTCTGGCTCAATGACACAAATAATGGAAGCCGGTATGGTGGCAAGCGATGGACAATTGGTCTTTTCTGGAGAAACCACCACCCTCACCACAGTCAGCCAAGACATCTCCGTTCGTGGATACTTTTATGGTTCAGCTGGTGGCTATCTCTATGCCTTTGGTGGAAAAACCAACAACCCTTACCGTTCTTCTGGGGTTTCTGCCAAACTCTGTGGACCTGAGGATGCCAGTGGTACCCCGATTTGCAATGGTGATGACCTGCCTGAAACCCAAGGCTGGAACAACTTGGGAATCTCGATGGCAGAAAAACGCTATCTACCAAGTGTGACCCAAGAGTCCTCGGTCTTCTTCATCTTGGGTGGTGAAGATGAAAACCAACAAGCCCTGAACACCGTCGAATGGATTTATTATTGATCCCAAACCTTCAAATTAGGAGTCATCATGTATACACTCATGCTTTGCACATCATTGGTTTGGGCTGAAGAACCCACCGATACCAGCACAGACGATTCTTCAACAACCGAAACACCGGCTGAAGAATCCAAGGAACCGAAAGCCAAAAAAGAAAAAGCGCCAAAAGAGAAACCATCCAAGGATAAAAAAGAAAAGGCCCCCAAAGAAAAGACCAAGAAATCAACAACCGAAAAGGAACCCACACTGTTTACCCCCCATATTATTGTGGGCATGGAAACCGGTGCGGCACTCTCCACCACAGATTTGCGTGCGAGTTTTTTACCCCAATGGCATGCTGGGGTACAGTTTCCCTATTGGAACGAACGTCTAGGGATTGTTTTTCAAGGGGTATACCGGGTCTCCAAAATGGATGCCAAAGCCAGTTCAGACAACCTGACCGACGGTTCATACACCTACGCGATGAAGCAACAAGAGGGTGAGGTCGGACTCAATCTGCGAATTCGGATACCGGAAGTCCCTGTGGTGACACCAGAAATCTGGTTGGGCCCCTCTGTGCAAATGTTACAAACCACCATGGATGGCAAAAGTGGTGGTGCATTTCCTACCGCAGTTGAACAGTTGTCGCGGGTCGGATTTCACGCTGCACTTCTGGGAGAATATCCCCTGCCCGTTGGACAAATTGTTGGTGGCGTTCACTATACCACCTATGAGTTTCGCGGAACGATGCAAGGGGATACCCGTAACCATGCCATCTCTCCAACCGTGGGCTACCGATACCGTTTCTTTTAAACGACCCACCCCGCAACCAATCGCCAATAGATACCCTTGACGAATCAACGATAGAGGGTATCTATTGTTGTATATTCTTACGATGGAGTTCATCATGGCCTACACCAAACCACAAGTGCCTTCTGTTTATTTCCCAACCTTCAAAGACAAGATGCCCGACCTGACAGGTAAAACGTTTGTGATTACGGGAACCACCTCTGGAACTGGTAAAGTTGCCGCCCTGACTTTGGTAGAAAAGGGTGCGCGGGTCTTGATGCTCAATCGAAAATCCGCCCGTTCGGAAAAAGTTCAACAAGACATTCAAAACACCTTTCCAAACGGAGATGTGCAAACCATCGAATGTGACCTACAATCCTTCGCTTCAGTTCAATCTGCAGCCGATCAGCTCAAAGAGCTGTGTACAGAATCTGGAGTCTATGCCCTGATTAACAATGCCGGAATCATGGCGATGCTTGATGAAGCAACGGTCGACGGTTTCGATATCCAAATGCAAACCAATCACCTGTCTCACTTTTTGCTAACCCGCGAACTGTATCCCTTGCTGGAAAAAGCAGCCGAAACGCATGGGGATGCACGTATCGTCAACCATTCCAGTATTGCTCGAAAAGGTGTACCCAAACTTGAGGCTAAATATTTAGAAGCCAATGGTGGAAACCTCGGTGGAAACAGTTCCAACATGATGTGGGGAGGACGATGGGTTCGCTATGGACAAACCAAACTGGCCAATGCTGCCTTTACCGCTGCCCTGCACCAGAAACTGACCCAAGCCGGTTCCAAAGTCAAAGCCTTGGTTGCTCATCCTGGCTGGGCCAATACCGAGTTACAAGTCACCACTGACAAACAAGGTGGTATGTCGATGGGTTCATCCTTCCTCGCCAAGTTCATTTCACAATCTGCAGAAGATGGAACCCTTGGCCTGCTCAGTTGCGCAGTTCTCCCCGAAGCCAGATCGGGTGAGTTTTGGGGTCCTGGCTCGGGTATGATGGCCTCCAAAGGTGAAGCCAAACCTTTTGGGATGGAAAAGCAATATGACAATGAGACCACCAAAGAGATGATTTGGTCGAAGAGTTGTGCGGCGATTGGTAAGGATTTTCTGATTGGTTGAGTCCTAAGTAGAGAGAACAATGCTGTCGGTTTGAAGTTTTCGATATCGATACGCTTGTCAACAATTTGAACGTTCGATAGTCCGATTGTCGAAAACATCCCTCTATACCATCCAGAAGTTGCATAATGGGTGTCGAGCAATTGACGAATTCGACAGTTTTTTAGGGTTTTCGACAGGTAAAATTGACGAACTTTTGCCCAATACTGCTATTCGTCCAGCAATACCGACAGGATTCAGTTGGCATATTTCTTGCTGGTACCGCTCCAACCCCGGAGCCACTATGACCAAGAAACCCCCTGATAACCAAACAGAACCCA
>CAKZLX010000672.1 GCA_937127265.1 uncultured Pseudomonadota bacterium | reverse complement strand
TCACTCACCGTTGGAGGTATGGGATGAAATCACTAGAACAAACAGCCCAAGAGATACAAGCATTGGCACTAGAACTAGGCGCCGATGAAGTCGCTGTATCTGTTTCACAATCGGTATCTACCGAACTAACCCAACGAGAAGGACAGTTGGAGAAAACACAACAATCAAACTCTTTGGGTGTGGGATTGGAACTGTTGGTAGACGGAAAGTTCTCTGGGCACTCGGCCTCTGATGTCCGTTTGGAAGCCTTACGCCCGTTCCTAACCCGTGCGATTGATGCCACTCGCTTTCTAGAACCAGATCCCCATCGGGTGTTGCCTCCACTTGAATCTATGGGATTTGCCAATGCCAACCTAGAAGCCAACGATCCCTCTTGGATCTCGCAAACTCCAGAACAACGACGCTCGCTGTTGAATGAGTTGGAACAAGCAGGTAAAGAAGCCTCCTCTCACCTTGATGTTCGCAGTATGACCCATCACGTTTGGGACGCTAAGGTCGATAGCCACGTCACTGCTTCCAATGGATACTCTGCCGGATGGTCCCGTACCTCGTTTGGAATGGGTGGAGAGATTACACTGGTCGATGGCGAACGCTTGCCTGAGGCTTACGACTATCGATCAGCACGACACCTCTCTGATTTACCAACCGTCAACGACATCAACACAGAATTGGTCAAACGCGGTGAATCTCGGATTGGTTCCTCAGGAATTACCAGTGCCAAAATGCCGGTTTTACTTCGGAACTTTGCTGCCCGAAAGTTGATTGGCACCTTGCTCTCACCACTTGGCGGAACCTCTATTTACGAAAAACGGTCTTGTATGTTGGACAAAATTGGCAAACAAATTGCTGCTAGCAACCTGACCATCTCTGACAATCCGCACCTACCACGCGCCTTGGGTTCAAGCCCCTACACCGGTGATGGATTTGCCACAACCGCACGCAATATTGTGGAGAACGGCATCTTACAATTGCACATGCTCAACCTGTACAACGCCAGACGCTTAGGTCGTGCACCCACCATGGGCTCTACCTCAAATGTCTGTATTGCTCCATCTGAAAAAAGTCCCGTCGATCTCATTCGAGATTTACCACAGTGTATTGTGATTGAAGGATTCCTTGGCGGCAATGCCAACCCAATTACCGGAGACTTTTCCTACGGAATTACAGGGCGATACTTTGAGCATGGTGAATTCGTACAGGGTATTTCTGAAATGAACATTTCCGGAAACATCATCGAATTGTTCCACAGTTTCCAGAACACAGCCAATGACGTTTGGACATTCTCCTCTTATCAAACGCCATCAATGCTCTTTGATAATGTTCAATGTAGTGGTGTATGACGAGTTCAAAATGGTTCCATTTGGGTGTTCTATTCAGTATTGGTATATCCGTGGTATATCCAGTGCAAGCCGAACCCAACGACCCAGAGGAAGATACCAATACCAATGAGGAGACTGACAGTCAAAACACTGATGCAGAAACACCCACCACCAATGCCAATGAAGAGATCACGGTCTATGGACAACGAGAAGTCGATCGGCGACGGATCGTACTCGATCGTCAATTGGAAAACAATGGATACCGTCAAGGTAAACGCAAAGGCGACAAAGTAGTCTATCGCCCCGAAACTGTTTGGCACCCTAGTGTGGTAGTCTACGATTCTGGTTGGGTTGATTTGCGAAAAACACCACCGCGCTTCGAACCATGGATTGGTGGACGTCCAGACAACAAATGGCGCTATCTCTCTTGTATTCCACCGTTTGGACTGATGTGTATTCGGGCATCTGGTTGGCTAATTACCAAACGTCGAGCCCAACATTCCAAAACAGAAGTCATTGACGGCAACATTGAAACCATTCAATACTGGCAAGAAAGTGTAATCGGTTTGGCAACCCAAGAACGACTCGACATCCAATTACCCAATGAACTGGACAGTCTATGGAACAACCCAGACTTTGAAAGGGCCGAAAAAATAGAACAAATGGTATCTTTGTGGTCTACACGCACCTGTACACCAGAAGGTCAAGCCGCTGCTAACATCATCGCCGACTACCTTGCCTACGAAGTCCACCCTAGCGTACCGATTCCTACAGAAACTCAACAATGGATAGAAGACAACAATCCCTGTAACCACCCAGTTCCAGTCTTCGAACCATAAGAAAGCACACAATCACTTTTGGTGTTTTGCACTTTCCATCAACCATGTTATATTATTGGTGTCTGCCTTGACACACATCGTAGTTGAGTTCATACGAACAGCAGAGAAGCATTGGTCTTCTCTTTTGTTTTTTATTGTACTGGTGTTTTTTATCATACGGGTCTTTTGGCTCTAACTACTGGTGAATCCCCACTAATTTCAACAATAGAGATATCTATGCACATTGAACAACAACGTAAAATCCGAAAGATTCTTCGTGATTCCTTATCACCTTCGGCCGAAGCCATGAATCTCTACATCAGTGGGATTGAGTTCACCCAAGATGAACGTGGTCCGATGGTTCGCATTTACATTGACGGTGACAACGGCGTTGGCATTGCCGAATGTGCAACTCTCACCAAGGAATTCGACCCAATTTTGGACGTTGAAGACCCCTTACCTGAAGCCTACACTTTAGAAGTATCCAGTCCTGGTTTGGATCGTGTTTTGGAACTTGGTCGTGACTTTGAACGCTTCCAAGGCTTTCACATTCGTATCAAACGGGTGCATTACAAATCCAAACTCGATGGCGTTTTATTGGGACACACCGAAGAAGGCATCTCTGTACAAACCCA
>CAKZLX010000671.1 GCA_937127265.1 uncultured Pseudomonadota bacterium | reverse complement strand
AGGACAAGAAGACTATGATACCTACCTAGGCCTAGCCCCCGGTAGTGGAGGGAGAAGACAAGAAGATAGACAGCGACGACGAACACAGGATACGTCAATGTCCATGCAAGACACATGCCAATTCTGTCCAGGTGGACTGAACGATCCAGACTTTGTTTAGTTACCGATGATGTTGGCGTCTGCGTGTCACGTTGTGGGGATGTTATTGAACTCGGTTCTGTAACCGATATGTTGTCATCACTGACTCGCAATGTTTGCATTGGAGTGGCGGACAAAATCGCCCTACGTTGGGCTACAAAGGGATCCGGAAAACGGGGTTTTCGACTCCAGGACACACTACGAACAGATTGGGACTCTTGAGAACGAACAGCGACAGACTTCACCGTCGACAGTGCGTCTCGCGAGACACTCTTCGATGCCCTCTCTGTAACTGGTGAGGCAAAGCGTGCCCGTTGAATTTGCTTGGGCATCCAAGAAACAGACTGCGATGAGGCTTGCTTTTTGGAGACCACAGTCGGTTGCTCAACACTTGCCGATGTCCGTTTGGGAACTGTTTCGGCTGATTGAATTTGAACGGTAGGATAGACCAGCGCAGTCTGTGTCTGCAAACCAGTACGTTGAAAAGAGCCTTGCCAAAAAGTAGTCGGAGCACGAAACTTACCAACAACAGACCCCCCTTTGGTCGATTGTACAGTCGATTCAAGACGACTGATTGGAGAAACAATATCTTTGGCTAGACGCAACTGTGGTCGACGCCACGATGTTTTTTGGGCTTGGCTTTCAAGCAGTTGCGTCAAAGTTGGTGTGGATGTTGACGTTGGCAGATTTTTGGGGAGTCTCCAACGGGCACCATCCCCTACAACACGACGTTGGTAGGTGGTTTCAGTTTGCACTTTCGGTTTGGGGTATTCAATTTTCCGAGATGAAACTTTGGCTGGACTTTCCTCAACCTTTTGATTCTGCTTGGACTTGATAGAAGTCGATGCCTTCTCATCTTGTACTTTGTCTACAACACTTGAAGCCGTCGGCGTCGATGAAACTTTGACGGGAAGATCACTGACCGATGGTGTCGGAAAAACCATCGTGCCTGCCTGTAACGGCATAACCATCGTTTGTTCAGTAGCCCGAAAGACACCTTTCTTGGAACCCAACGACACTGGATTAGTAAAGCCATAGTTGGGCTTCATTCTTGGTTGCGCATCTGGCTGTTGCGCTGAAACTTTGGCTTGGGTTGGTTGTTGCTGAAAATGGGCAATCAGTCTCTGACGCTCTGGTCGAAACCACGACTGTACCCTAGGAATGACCGAAGGTTTTGATAGCGACGGTGTTCGCTCAGCAATTGGCTTGGCACTAAACGCTGGTTCATTTACCGAACCAGAATCAATCGTTGTTTTAGAAACCTTTTGTGCCGTTGGACTTGATGGACTTAGCCGCCATGGGACCCGTGTTGGTACACGAACCTGAGGTGTAGGCTTTGGTTGAACAGGAGATTCGACAATTCCTGTTTGTATTTTTTGTACAACCTCGGAAGAAACGGTTGCTTGGTGCACTCTTGTTTTGGTGGTTGATACCGCCTGTACAGAGTCAGACCGAACAGAGGCTTTCTTTGCCGTTTCCTCTTTGACTGGTGTTTCTGACTGGGATTTTTGTATCGTTTGTGGTGAAACATCACTGACAATTCGGGGACTGGGTGGCAGTTCCATCTGTACAGCCGGTTGCACTGTACGGATTTTCCCCTGCTCCATGACCGCGGGTTGAATCGTGCCTTTCCGGACATTGGACCATTCAACTTGTTCAAAACCTGTTTGTCTAGGCGCACTCAAAAGTTTTTCAGACGATTCTGGGGTGACCTTGGCTACTGGTCTACCAATACGCACAACCTGTTCGGCAAGTCGTTTTTTGGCTGGAGTTTCGTTCTGTGATGATGACGTTGCCCTTTTACCCTGAACGTTCCCCCTGGCTACCTCTGGCTGAACAATGGACACCGTCGGATTCAACAGTGTTTTACCAGTATGATTCAAGCGCCACGGTGACCGAACGTGTTCGCGTTGCCAAGTGACTTTTGGTGGACGCGATGCGACTTCGCTGGTATCGTTATCGGGTATTCGGCTAAAACGACTGGATGAGTCTATTGGAAAAGGTTGAACTTTTGGTTTGCGAGGTGCCAAGACTTCCGGTGAAGAAAACTTTTGCGGTGCTTTGATCGCTACCGTTCTTCTGTCATTCGATTGTTCTTTTCGCTTGGATACTACATTTTCGGTTACGGATTCTACAGAAGCCTTGCGGATTTCAGGACTAGATTCTTCCTTCCGCAGCAACGTCGGCTGGGCACCTAAACTCGGTGCTAATTGTGCCTGATTTGGTCGGCTAAAAGATGGTGTAGGGGCTGACCGATCGGGCGAACGCCATTGAAACTGTGGTAAACTGGATGGTGTAACTTGTCGACGGGCTCGAAAAGCCGGACTGGTATCGACACGTTCTTGGGTTTCTCCTTTGCGTGGCGCCACCATTTGAGGTGGACTAGACCAACGTGGAATTGCCAACGGACGCTTACCACCTTTGACAGGTGCTCTTCTTCGACGTAAGTGTGTTGGTTGTGCTCCCCCTTTCAAACGACCTCGTTGTGGACTTCGTTGATGGGTTCGATGCTCAATTCGCGGCGGTGGCATCTCAATTCCCAACATCGCATAGGCATCAAAAAGCCATGACAAATCGGCCATGTCCGGTTGCCAACGCAAAGCTCGAGCATACAATGACCGATCCCGCCATAACGATGGGGGTCGCATCGGCAACAAATCATCCAACCACCCCATCGGACGCAATCGGATTGGATCAAGAGCCAACAATGGACTTGGCCATGCAGGGTGAAAGCGAGACATAAACAGAAACAACCTTAAAAACGAAATTAGTATATACGTACTATAGCCCAATTGCTCTTTATATTGCTAGTCGAGTATCGATGACACGCAATACAACATCGCATTTAAATCTTGGTCAATGCCTCAATTCGTTCTTTTTCCTTCCGTCGTTCAATGATCAAACGCGCCAACATATCGACCAACTTCTGTTTTTCTTCGGGAGTCAACGATTTTAAGGCATCGGATTTGGAACGTTGGCTCATGCTTCAGCCCCTTCAGCCCCTTCCGCATCTTCCATTTCCACACCTTCCGCATCGGGTGTTTCATTAGATGCCTGTCGACCTGGCCAATAGTAGGCACGTTCCTCGGGAATCGGTGTCCAAAAATCTGCCATCCGTCGAATACCAGCAATCACAAACGCTACCAAAACAAATGCCGAGAAAATGAAATACGAATGTTGTTTGTATCGTTGGGCACGTGCTGAAACATCCCAAGGCACACGTTCTTCCGCAGGCAAGACAATCGGTGAACGACCTGCCAATTGACCAACCGTGTAGCCCCAGTCTTGCAATCCAGCAAAACCACCCGAAGCAACCCCAGCCAAGTTTGGTAAGGCAGCGCCAGCAGACTCATCGTGTTCTTGAGGACCTGACAGCCACTCCATGACATCGAACCCCTCCGTTTCTTTTTCGCGAGCACCAACTTGAATGAACAATTGTTTTGGATGTTTCAGAATCCATCCAACAGCGTCTACAATACCATCGCCACTTGACATCATCGGTTCGGTAATATCCAGTTTATCCAAGCACAGTTGCGCTGGTGAACTTTCCATTCCTTGAGGCACTTCACGAGACAACTGACAAACATTACCATCAATATCTTTACAAGACAAGCGTGTATCTAAAGCATCCAACTGACTAGATAGATCATCACCAACAGGCAGACTCGAACCTAATGAACGCACCTCACACTTACAAAGCATCTCAGCCGTATCATCAACACAGGTTCTGGAATACAAACGACGTATTCCCTCGGCGATTTGCCAATTGGGAACCATCAACACCACATACCGATCGTTATCGAGTTTGGTACCGACTCTGGGATAGGAGTGCTTCAGCCGTGCCAAGATATCAATCATCGACCCTTCTTCGGGAAACAAAGCCACATTTTGCAACTCTTCAATCGGCTCCCCATCTAAAGTCACATCGATGTAAACATCTGTTTCTTTCTCGCCTTTGGCAACCACATCAATGTTCAACCCTTGCCATTTCGAACTTCGTTTACGGGCTTGTCGGATTCCATTTTCGCTCAGTTGCAAGGGAATGGTTTTGGATGGGCGCAACAAGTCTCGCCCCCCCTCTTCGATGCCCTTTTCACAATCTCGTAAACTGGCACCCCAAACGTCCGATGGCGTCAACAACATGGAGCCACCACCTTTGGAAGCATTCAAGTCTTTGGGCATATCGACACTGGATGTTACACAAGCATTGGATGGACCAATAAAGCCAGGAACCGGATCTCGTTGTCCACCAAAGTATTTTCGGTCCAACCGATCGTGATCTGGTGGATCCAATAAAAATGCCTGACGCAACTTTTTGGCATCATTCCCCAACCAACCACGTCCAACTTTATGCTCTAAACACAATTCAATTTCCAACTGGGTACGAATTAACTTTTGGTAACGTGAAGTATCGAAAAGAGGCGCTGTTTGTTCTGTATCGTCTTCGGTCGTTCCGTCTGTCTCTCCACCAACTTTCTTGGCTGTTATCGGTTCAATGTATCCATCGATATTGATCGCTAGGTTTCGAGGCATCACCATCGGTTGTAAGGTATAAGCCATCTGGTCAACACCCAAACCCACTGTAATGTCAGAATTGGTAATCGATGGTCTGGGTACCGGTTCACAAATCCCGTCTTCTTGTTGTGTGCAAGATTCTCCTTGGGCATTTTGGTACTGTGGTGGGTCTGTATATTCCAGTACAATAGCCAACGTCGGACTTAACTGGTTGGCAATGGCTTCCGCTTCAAACACCCCTAAGCCATCGGGAGATTTACTCGGACCACAACTTTGACTCATTTGCGTGGATGGTTTCCATAAAAAACGCTGCTCATTTTTCTTGGATACGGCCAAGACTCCTGTGGCATCATACAGCCCTACTAGACGGAACAGTGGTTCCTGTCCGGCCATTGCCAAATTCATTCCCATTGCAGCTATCCAAATTGCTGACATCATAACTCCACGTAATCTTCAAGTTGAGGAGGACGAAACCCTGCTGCTTCTGGCAATCTAAATACTGGCGCTCCGATTTCCACTTCGAATGCTCGAGCCACACCTTCAGTTGCCAATACAATGATACAACCATTTTCCAAAGAAAGCGATTCTGTGGTGGCATCAACATGTTGAATACTGGCTTCCCAAACCGCACTTTCCCAACGATAGGTGGTGATTCGTTTCTTTCGCGGTGTGCCCGGTTTTAGAAATGGCTTCAACACCACGATGCTCCGGTTACCAGATACTGCTCCAACATCATCAGACCCTTTCAAACGAACTGTAATCTCATCCCACTGTTCTTGGTTGGTATAGGGACACGGCTCAAAACTTGCACCACCAAGCACATGATAGGGTACAGGTGGCTCACGACGTGGCCACAGCGGACGAATAGGGTCATCCAATTCTGGAACACGAGAGGCTTTTACTGGAACCAACCATGGATGAGTCGATAAAATACGCTTGATTTGTAAAGGATTGATTCGCAATGCACCTTCTGGCGTTTCATCAAAAGGGGTCGCCGTTGTAGAAATCGCTTTGTCACCACCACCAGCCGGCATAATCTCGTGCAACAAGCAAGTCACCGCGATCGGAGTGGGTTTTGTCCAAACAACCCCTGACCAAGCCACAACAAAAGCCGCTGGAACAAAAGCCAGTTCAAAAGTCACTTGATCACCCAAGCCCAAAATATCTTGAATGAAATATAAGGCCCACAAACCAAAGGCCGACCCCAAAGAGGAGAACAAATAATTAAACAAAGCCGGTCGGTAAGCCCGATTGTCTTTGGTACCGGCGGCCAATCGTTGACGTAAGTGTTGTGCACGTCCAACAATCAAACCAACCGTTAAAAAAGCCAGTCCCAACAACAGAGACTCAGAATGAAAGTCTTCTTGCAACTTTTCCAGACGACCAATTCCTATTGCTGTACAAATAATGGAGAATGTCCCAATACTCCAAATGAAGGCACTGGGTATACCATGAGGGTTCCAAGCGGTTTGCTCGTGCGCTTTCGACAATCGAATCGCCAACAAGGTAACGATGGTAATCGCTACTGGACGAATGACCAAGTCGACCCAACCCACCGACTGGGTTCGAACCACATCCCAACCCACGCCAAGATCATACCACCACACCAGTGCCAATAATGAACCAACCATACCGGCTTTCGACAAAATAAGCCCAATCGAAGAATAGCGTTTGGTCAATGAGGTATGGGCCCCATCACCATAGCGACGACCGCGAAGTACAACCGTACCTGCCAATCCAAACATCAACCACGGAACCAAATCAGCACGCGCCAACAAGTGATCCACAGAGACCAGCGGTTGGATGGCAATCAACAACACCCACCAAATCAACAAATCAAGATTACTCTCAACACCTCGAGAGATCGTGTACTGTATTCGTTTCAATAACATTACGGTGCTCCCACCTCAGCAATCAACTGTTCCAACGCGGCCACAGCATTGTCTTGTGCGTCGGAAACCCCTTTGGCACAAGGAAAGTCCAACTGCCCCTCCGGCAAGACGCCATTTTGTCCAAGATACGGCTTGACCAACTTACACCATGGGTTTTGCACCGCCAACTCTTCGGGGCTGGTTCGGGCAACATCGGTGACCGCATTGCCAAATGCAGACTGCCATGACGATAGTTGGTTACTTCGATCGCCCATGACGTTGACCATGAGTGATGCAAAACACTGGGCGGCAACGTAGCCACAAGTCGTTCGTGAACGAGCACCACCATAACTGGACAAGGAACGAGCGGCGGTGGCGGCAGCACCATCTTTACCTCCAGCGATCCGAGAACCTTTGATGGTATCTCCCGCCCACACTGGTGGTGCGATACCTCCTGTCAGGAATCCTTCAGGCATATAGTTTTGAGCCACCAAATTAAAGGCACAGGTTTGCTCAAAGGCACGCATATAAGAGTCTTCATCTGCGAGATCGGCTTCAACCCATATTTCTTCACGACCTTCCATCTTGTAATTCCAAGGCAAGACCAATCGGTCAAACCGTCCCTTGGGCTTTTGGGCGATTCCACGTGGGTCCTTGACCATCATACATTGATCCAAATCTTGCCACGGTGTCACCCAATTGGCGGCAACTGTAGGATTTGTTTTCTGAAAACGGAAATGAGAAGCACAAATCTGCCCACATAGTTGCTGCTCTGGTGATGGCCACCCAGCGTCTTCAAGCGATGTCAACAATGGATGTACTGGTGTGTATTTTGACATTTTTTGCGACAAGACATTCCAACAAGCACCCAACTCTTTGGCCAAAGGACCTTTTTCAGCCAACACTTGCAAACCAGCATCCAACAACAACTGATGACGAACCCCAGCACCCGAAAGATTATACAATTTCGGCAAGGGCAGGTCCAAATCCCACTTGATTCGTTTTTTGCTCACCCCTATTGGATTCTTTCCAGAGAGACCAATGTGACAAGACCACATATCATCCGGCTTAGAATCTTCGTCTTGCTTGGTGGCTGTACCAAATCGTGCCCGTTCATATCGGGACAAAGCAGAACACGATTCCAAATCACGCTCTGGAGCAATAGAAGAGTCTATATTGGTACAAAACGTCTCGCCCTCAGGAGCCTCAGCACTGCGGTCCAACTTTTGCCAAGCCAGCAATTCTTTAGGGCGCATTCCATTACACATGTCGCGGAAGTGATTGCTACGATATGGCGATTCTTCCAGTCCAGCCTCGAAACACCGTTTACCAGTGCCAGAAATGTTCTTTTCAATATTAGAAGATACCAGTTTACGCAACTCGTAAGCCTCATTGATCCGTTTATCCGTGGATGGCTTGGCACCCCCAACATAAGTTGACACCACCGACCCAAGAAGTTGGGCTTCCATACGGGACTTCATTTCATCACAAGCCGTATCCAATTCTGCCACCAATTCCTGCAACTGATTAATTTGCAAGTTTCCAGCAAAAAACGCTTCTGGATTGGGATAGAAATCTTCGCCTGCTGGTCCTTTTTTACCTTGGTACTGCCATGGATAACCAAGCACATTGAAACAGGCTTTTGAGGCTGCCAATTTTCCGAAATTATACCAATTCTGCTCGTCTCCCCATACCCAAGCATCCGCCTGTCGGTCACGAATCCCACAGTACAATGCTTGTAAATCAGCATAGTCTTGGGTTAATGGTCGGCTGGTGTTAACAGTTGAGCCTTTGTCTCCACAAAAGGGCTGGTCTGTATCCGTATTCAAAGCATACGCACGGATTTGACAGCGAAATTCTTCCATGAATTTTTCATGATCCGCCGAGCATAATGACAGTGCTGGTTGAGGCATAATGACTGGCGGTTCAGGAGCATCTTCCAAAACGGGTGTGGTGGCTTTTTTTACGACCAAACTCAAACCAACGATCGCAGTAAGCACCATTAAGGAGATGGTCATTGCCTGCTTAAACTGCGCCCATGCCTTGGAACCAACGTCGCGTTTTGCCAACTGTACAGGGACGATTTCTCTAGGAAACATCGGCCAAACACCAAGGTTTTTGGTCAACCAACCAGACAAAGGGAAAGAAACTCTTCCACCGGGCATTTCCAATGGACAGCCCAAAAAGTGTTCTCTTTCTTCAGAGGGTGGGTATTGGTCAGCGTCAACAATCTCATCCAACCACTCCGGAAATGGTCGTGGCGTGATTTGCTCTCGTTCTCCAAAGCATTCTGCAGGCACCATTTGCAAGGCACCTTCATGACGGATCCGAGAATACTTCATCTGCCCTTTGACAGCTACCATCATCGAACGGTTGACGGGTAAATGCGCCCACTTTCCAGCAGCATCGGCTTGCTGTTGGGTCTTATTGACAGTTTCCTCTTCTAAACGCTCCAACCAAGATTCGACACCAAAGTCATCCACTTCTTCTTGGGCAAATTCTGAGGCAGGCAGTGGAAGTCCCGGTGGACGTAACTGAGAGCGATTGGAGATATCATTGGGCCACTCCAAGAGTATCGTCGGTTTCCACTCCTGTCCTTGTTTGGGGTATACAGCATAGTTTTTCCACCAGACTTCTTCAGTGAGGGCTTCCAAAATATCTTCAACATAGGGTGGCGTCTTGTCTGGGGGACCAAACGGACCATCTTCCAAATAGTGATGTCCGAAAACAATCCAAAATCCGGCCAACTGAATCTGAGAACCACCCCCTTCACCGGCCTCTTGGTCCCACAAGAGCATGTAGAGACCCGGTTTACGGGCCAAACTATGTCGTGCACGTAATACTTCTCCGGGAGTGGATTGATCCATGATCTCCAACAAGTCACCCAGTGCATGGCGGCAGGATCCTTTTACAGAACTTGCCTCAAAGGGAAATGGATTTCCCACTTTATCTTCACCGCAAATTATCCAACTCATGATGCGCTTCTCTTTTCTCGTCGACGAATGATAGAAATTATCATTGCCATCATAATCAATCCGAGCGATCGATACATTCTTTCTTTTCCACTTTGATCAGGAGAGGCACAACCACCTTGAGAACATGGAGACTCTTCTCCACCGCCGCAACCGACACCTTGACCGACAAAGCATGGAGCACAAGCTGGATCAGCACAGTCGATCGCCCCATCACAGTTGTTATCAATACCATCCAAACAAGTGTCGCAGTCTGCCATATCGCCATAGAGATACAAGCCGACAAGATCACCAGGTCC
>CAKZLX010000670.1 GCA_937127265.1 uncultured Pseudomonadota bacterium | reverse complement strand
TCAGTACCAACAGGATGGACGTTGGAAACGGGTTTTGATTTCAAGGCTGGGGTGTTGTGGATGTATCGTCGTCAGTGAAGATCAAGACTAGACAGGATACACACAGCAGATGAACAACAAACATTTTGTCGAATATTTGGTGCACCAGACCCAACACTTACGCTCTTTGGTTGAGGAGTGTCTCTGTGATACATCCGCAAGTCCTAGCAGAGGAAGCCTTGGTGTACTGTATGATTTGCTTCGGAATGACCAAAATTACGGCTTCTCCATCGAGACGATAGAACAGTTTGCCGATTTCTATGCCCAAACGACCGTATATACCAGTTTTGTTTTGCGCTATCTACACCATCGTCGCTCTGTCTTGACCATCGATCAAATAGGCTTGCTTTTACCCAGTACAACACCTTTTATACGCCAAGTACTACAACAGATGTTTACGGTGTCCGAGGTGCAGGTTTCATCTGCCATAGCGTCTTTATTACGGGAGATCAGTACGATTGATGTAAAGAGGCTATTCAAGGAACAGTCCGACCCAGTGATTCATTTCTATCCTTTGTTTCTTCATGCTTATGACCCATCCTCCCAGCAACAACAAGGTGTCTACTATACCCCAATCGAGGTGGTCGACTTTATTGTGAGGTCAATCGATAGCCAGTTCAAAACGCATTTTGGTTTGCCCTTAGGATTGGCGTCTAGCAAACGATGGGAGGCGTTGATTGATGACCCAGAAAATCTTCAGGTTGATGGTCAATCGATGTTTGTCCGAATCCTCGACCCTGCAACCGGTACAGGGGTTTTCATCCAACAGGTGTTCAAAAGAATCCGAGACACCTTGAAGCAACACTGGCAAGCGAAAGGCTGGTCCAGATCAGATATGCGGTTGGAATGGCAGGCCTATTTGAGAGGCTGTAAAGGGAGAGAATCCGATTATACAGGGCACGGATTACTGTCTAGGATAGAGGCCTTTGAACTGATGCCAACTCCCTTGATGGTGGCGCATCTGCAAATTGGACACCTTCTCGCCAATGACCCAGATTTACCCTTTGTCTTTTCTGAGACCGATAGTTTGTCGATTCAATTGCGAGATGCCTTGGCTACCCAACAAGAGACTTGCTGGACCGTCATTGTCGGGAATCCTCCATTTTTTGGAAACTCCACACAACAAAGTCCCTTCATCAAAGATCTTTTACAGGTGTATAAACGTGAGCCCAATCAACTGGAAAGTTTGAAAGAACGACAATTTCGCTGGCTGAATGATGACTACGTGAAGTTTATTCGCTTGGCAGAGCACTACATCACCACCTCTGGACTGGGGATTGTCGGCTACATTACACCTCATGGTTTTTTGGACAATCCAACCTTTCGGGGCATGCGCTGGCATTTATGGCGAACCTTTGATGACCTATACCTGTTGGACTTGCATGGCAACGGAAGAAAACAAGAAACCACTGTGACAGGGACCTCCGATGAGAACATTTTTGGCATTTTGCAAGGGGTCAGCATCAGTTTGTTGGTTAAACACACCCTTCAAACTGAAACACAATATGGCAACCTTTACCATGTCGGGCGGTATGGACTGGCGGCATCAAAACGAAAGTTTCTAGCCAAGTCGACACTGGACACCATCGGCTGGGTAGGTGTACTACCGTTGTCTGAACATTTCCAGTATCACTTCTTTAGTCCTTTGGTGACCGAGTCCGTTGCTGACTTTTACCAAGGATTTTCACTGCAAAGATTGTTTCAAGACCTTGATGGTA
>CAKZLX010000669.1 GCA_937127265.1 uncultured Pseudomonadota bacterium | reverse complement strand
AGAAATCAAGCAATTTTCGAGGTGTGGAGCCACCAAAATGTCTGCTCCCATCAAAAACTGTAACTCATGCTGAAAGACATTACTGTCGGTTGGATAGTGCAACCATAAATGACGAACCACAGGATAACCAAGGGTTTCAGCCTGTTCAAACAAACCCCGTCGATAGTCTGTTAATCCAGTGTAGATTTTGGTCATCCGCGCAAAGTGAGCCATCACACTATCCCGACTGTACACTTGAACGTTGGCGGTCGGCTGGTTGCCTTCGTGGGTGCGCATCAAACTGGTAAAGGCAGACATTTCTGCCCAACGCATAAACAGTTGCTTTTCTCTTGAGTAACCATCACCCAATTGCATAATCGAGGTGTACCCACCGATATCGGAGTGATTGAGGGTAATCCCAGACAAACCACCGTTGATCAATCCACGAATTGCAGAGCGAAAGCCATCGTAGCGATCCCAAGTCGTCAGTTGGTCCCCCTCCCAAACCATCAAGGAATGTCGTGGGGTTTGGGTATAACCAGCACGATTATAAGTCAAAATCTCCCCGGTCAGTCCACTCTCTCGAATTGCTGTGCGGTTGAGTTTCATCCAGTCCACGGGATATTGATTGTGATAAGTGTCCGCATGAGTTCCATCAAACAGTTCGGCCTCAAAGGGAAGTGCCTCAGCAAAATCAACCATCCAGCCACCGCACCCTGCGTTCTCAATCATTTCTTCACGAATCACCTCACGCATCCAAACGCGGGCTTCTGGATTGGTCAGATCCAATAAAGCCACTTCAAAGGCAGTCACTGGTAGTTTCAAGACCCCACCATTTTCATCGCGAACAAAGTATCCGCCTTCCACACCTTCTTGATAAAGATTACGACTGGGATTGGACTCGTGTCCCGTGACGTCTAAAAACATCGGATTGATATAGCAGAGCACTTCAATGTTGTCATCGTTGAGCCCTTTTACCCAATTCGACCAATCTGGGTGGTCATAAGTACCTTGCACCCAGTTCCACAATACCTGCTCACCGATGAAGGTACGGTTGACACCTGACCAAGTTTGGTTCCAGACCCCAGAAATCTGTGCGTCATAACCCAACAAAGCATCCACATACGAGCGCCCCTCTTCCAAAGGACGAGCCAAAGCAACGATAGCACCGTTGTCAATCCAATCTGGTGGAGCAGTCATTCTTCCCGCATACTCGGTAAATGAAGTCAGTACATCCAAAGCAGCATCTTCCACAATAAATTCAGCGGTCAAGGAATCACTATCCAATTCAACAATCGTTTCGGTGGACTCAAAAGCAAACTCCACGTAATCGGTGTCATGTAAAAAGAAACCTTGTACAGTAGCCCCATCACTAGAAGGCGACATATAAAATGGCATGGCAAAATAGGTACTGTTTTCATCACCACCAGATCCATTGGAAAACTGGTTAATTAAAGGCGTAACCTCAGGATGACCACGACCAACTCCCCCTTCTTCGGACAAGACTGGTATTCGGCGTCCTTTGAGATTTAAAGTGTCATGAGGAAACTGCTCACCCAAACCAAAGATTTGGCTATTTTCAGCAACCGTTTTACGCAACTGTATTTGAGGGGTTCCTTCATTTTCAGTCTCTACCGCAACAGACATCAATAAACGTTCGGACTCCCCAAGACAAACCTGAACAGTAGCAAGTGTATCGGGACACGCTTCAAAGTTTCCTTCTATTTGCAACGTTGTTGTGGATGCAGCAACACTTGTGGCGACAAAAGCACCACACACATTCAAAGGTGTGTGGTCAATGGTAAAAGAACCTTGATATTCGGTGACAGTACGTTCGGTGGTTTGAAAAGACAACCAGTTGGTGCTATCAAAGACAACTTGTTCACCCTTCGATATCGACAACGACTGCTCCAAAACCTCTGCATTATACGGTTCTAGTGTCACAGTTCCCATATCGACAGATGTCACACCTGTACTATCACAGGTCGTGATCACATCATAAGGAATCGCTGTATCAAAAGACAAAGGGTCGTCATGCTCTTTTTGCTCACCGCCACAACCGATCAAATACAACCATAGATATACCATTTCCACCTCTCAAAATGAACCTTAAATCATTATAACTGGCATTTTGAGAAACAAAATTGCGGAAGAGTATCTGTCACCAAAATGTTCTTGACAACTGAATACACTTTTGCAATTATTATTGACACGTCAACATTAAAAAGGAGATATCATGTCTATCCAAAAACTTATTGGGCTATTTGCTCTATCCTTACTCACACTGAATTCTGCAGATGCCAAACCGAAGGGCAAAAAGAAGCAGATGAATTACCGACCTGATGCCAATCGACCAACCTTGGGACTGGGTGTTGGTATGAGTGTACCTTCAGAACAACTGGACACCTTCATTTTACGGGTCCGTATCAATCCAAATTTCACCTTGGAACCCATGATCAACCTCACCCAAATGTCCTCATCAGAAACCACCACCATCACAGATGCTACCGATCCATCCATCAGTAGCTCAACCACCACGAATACAGATATGAGTACCATGGGTGGTGGACTGGCAATGCGCTACCGAATCGGTCGACACGGGACAACGGATATGAATGCGATTGCCGGTTTAGGGTATGCTACTTACACTTCGGAAACCAGTGTTGAAGGGGTGACTGGTAAAACTGTTACTACAGGCGAGGCAACCGTTGCCAATATCGGACTGGGAATGGAAAGTTTCTTTGCACCCCGTTGGTCGGCCGGATTCGATGTCACAACACCCATCTACCAAACCAGTACCAGTGAAGCCACTTCCACCGAAAGCATGAGTACAGGAATGGCATTGGCACCCTCATTTAAAATCATGCTGGCTCATTATTTCTAAAATTCTGATGCGCCTTGCCAATAGCCTCTCAGTCCGATACTTTCAAAGGACTGGGAGGTTTTAATTTATGTTCAATTTGCGATCTGAGACACCTAAAGAATGGGTTGATGTTGTTTTAGATGACTTTGATTCTTTCTTGCTGGACCATGCCGCCTGTGAAAGAAAAGCCTCTGCCAATGCCGTCTCCTTTACCGTTCGTTACCCCAACCATCCCAAACTGGTCCAAACGATGGTTCGAGTTGCCCAAGAAGAAATGGAACACTACGCTCAAATGACCGATATTATTTACAAACGTGGGTTGCAATTTGGCAAAGATGAAAAGGACCCCTACATCAACGCTCTGATTAAACTCAATCGATGGGAAGGTGATGAGAGACTGATCGATCGCTTGTTGATTTTTAGTATTGTTGAAGGTCGCGGTTGTGAGCGTTTTCACCTGCTTGCCAATACATTGCCTCAGGGTGAACTGCAAGAATTCTATGCCGACTTGGTTCGTTCTGAATCACAACATCACATTGTCGGGGTGCAACTGCTCAAAGAAATGTTTCCCAAAGAGCAATGGGAGGCCCGCTACCAAGAACTGTTGGATTTAGAAGGTGAGATCGTTCGTACCCTTCCTCTAAGAGCGGCTCTCCACTAATGGATACACTTCCTAATCTCCCATGGAAAGAATACGATCGGGTCATCTGTATCCCCACTTACAATGAATTTGAGTATCTACCCCAAGTCTTAGAAGATGCTTGCAGCCTTTCTCCATCGACAATTGTAGTGATTCACAACAATTGTCGGGTCGACTCCCCTCTGGAAGTACAACAAAACAATCAACGTTTGCACGATTGGCTCCTTTCATTTCCACATAGCAGTGAGGCTCACCATCATTTGATTCAGTTTCACAACATTGATATTTGGTTGCTGGATTATACACATCCCGCTCGTCGGTTTCCAACGCATGAGGGTGTAGGACTGGCCAGGCACCAGTTGGGTGAATTTGCCTGTGCTCTCATTAACAAAGGCATTGTGACCACTCCTTGGATGTGGTGTACCGATGGAGATGTTCGTCTACCAGACAACTATCTGGATGTACCTACCATACCTAAAGGTGTGGAACTGCTGGGCTATGTTCATCAACCAGCTCCCTTAGAACTCTCTCTCTACGAAATTGGTCTGCGCTATTATACACTAGGTCTACGTTGGGCAGACTCAACGATTGCCTTTCCCACCATTGGCTCTTGTATTGTCATTCACGCTGACACTTTCCAAAAAATTTATGGTTTTCCCAAACGACAAGCCGCCGAAGATTTTTACCTATTGAACAAAGCCGTCAAAGTAGACCCCGTTCACTATGCCAGTCATAAAACACTGACGATTCGTGGTCGCCCCAGTGATCGTGTACCCTTTGGTACTGGGCAAGGAATGCGGGCAATCGCCGAAGACAACCTGCAATACAACTTGTACCATCCAACAATATTCTCTATTTTAAAACAATGGAACGCAGTCTTAAAAACAGAACCCGATGAAACCCTGATCAACAAACTACAAACGATTGTGCCCGACTATCCCTACTTCAAGAAACTGGGTAAAGTCTTGCGACAACCTTGCCCTAAAAAGCAACGGATCCGACGTCGTTTTGTATTTTTTGATTGTTTTCAAACCATGCGTTGGGTTCACCATTTACGCGATACCCAGTATCCATCCATCCCGATAGCGGAAGCCTTATTCAAAGCACCTTTCATCAACATCAAGACAAGCATACCTTCGCCATCATCAGATACACTTGAACAATGGCAAAATATCCAACAACAGGTGTACCAACAAGAGTCCACCTGTCGCGGAAAAACCTTTCAACTGTAAATCATTTAGCTGGAATTGTATAGGAGCCACTCCACACCACAGGCTTATCCAAATTCTGTCCAGTAATGGTCCACTTACAGTTGTGGGTTCCACTGGTAGAGGGACTGGTAATCGTGTATAACGGAGAGAGACGATACCCGTGCTCAGTACGGTTCACATGGGTAATCTCATAGGATTTGGAATAGGACTTGGTGGTATTGGAGGTTGAATTCTTAGATACTTTTGTAACTTCACAATCCACAGCAAAGTCAACCTTCCATTTCCCTTCGGGATGCAATTTTGGGGCTTGTAAATCAGCGCGAACCATGAACTTTCCTTCAGGCAATGTTCCAGCATCGAGTCCCATAAATTCTTCACAATTTTTACTCTGTCCACGACAAACACCAACACTGTTTTCAGAAAACTCACGAATACCTTCTCGTAAATCCACCAAAAACGGTTCTAACAAAGCATATTCGGATTCCGATACCGTCTGCCCACCGCTAGACTTGACCGGTACTGGGTCTTTTTTGGCTGGGGTACTGGATGTAACTTCCTTGGTACCTACTTCCTGTTTTGCACTCGGTTCATCTCCACAGGCGATAAATGTCACGCCCAAAATCAGTCCAATACTGTACTTCATATTTACTCCATAATAATGTTGTTCGAAAATTTCCAAACGACAAGATGATTATCGTTGGGACATTTCACGGTTTACAATACCCGTTTCGGAATAGAAAGAGGTGGGAAAATACAAACAGATCAGATAAATTATGTCTAGATTACTCTGTAGGAGACAGCAATGACCTCAATGCGCAAAGTGTTTGCCCTGTTCACCCTTCTTTCCACGATTGCTTGTGGAGGAAACAAAGACCGTGACCAAGATGGTTATACTCCAAACGAAGGCGATTGTGATGATCGCAATGCACTAGCCTTACCTGTAGACAATGATGGGGATGGATTTTCAACCTGTGATGGCGACTGTAACGATGCAGACCCCAACACCTACCCTGGTGCAGCCCAATTGGAGTCGGTCACAGATTGTATGACAGATGTGGACAACGATGGTTATGGTGATATCGTTGCCCCACCTGGTGGCGTTGCGGGAACCGACTGTTTCGATGATAATCTATTATTAGGCCCCTTTGACTTTGATCGCGATGGTTTTTCTGGATGTGATGGTGATTGTGACGATCAAGATGCCACAACTTTTCCTGGGGCGGCTGAACTAGACTCTGCCGAAGCCTGTATGACAGATGCCGACGACGATGGCTTTGGTGATGATGCACCTGCTGCTGGGGTGTTGTCAGGTTCTGACTGTGACGATTCCAATGCGCTGTTACAACCTTTGGATTCTGATGGCGATGGGTACACTGGCTGTGCGGGGGATTGTGATGATACTGACCCCTCCTTGAATGCCAATGACCGTGATGGCGATGGATTTAGCAATTGTGATGGAGATTGTGACGACACAGATCGCTTCACCTACACGGGTGCCGCTGAATTAGAGGCGCCAAACAAATGTATGACCGATGCCGATGAAGATGGCTATGGGTCTCCATCCCCCACTGCATCAGGAGCAGAAGCCGGAACTGATTGTGATGATAACAACGCCACCGTGGATGCTTCTGATCTTGACAATGATGGACAAACCTCTTGCGATGGCGACTGCGATGATTCTGACCCCAAGACTTATATTGGAGCGGCTGAGATTGAAGCCCCGACCCTATGCATGCAGGATTCAGACAACGACGGGTTTGGCGATATCTCACCAGAAAACGATGCCACTCCGGGTACCGATTGTGATGATGACAGCAACAAAACCTTTCCTGGTGCTGCCGAACTTGACTCTTCTCTCTTGTGCATGAAAGACGCCGACTCCGATGGTTACGGTGATTCAAATGCCCCAAGCACCGTCATGAATGGGTCCGACTGCGATGATGCCAATGCTTCTCTCAACCAAAACGACTTGGATTTGGATGGTTATTCGACTTGTATGGATGACTGTAATGACACCGACCCCATCACCTTTCCCGGGTCTGCAGAATTGGACTCTGCCACCCTTTGCATGACCGACATTGATGGCGACGGCTATGGTGGGATTGCACCTGCCTTTGGGGCAACGCCAGGAAACGATTGCGATGACTTGGATGGACTCACCTACTTGGGAGCAGCCTTCAAAGAATCCTTGTTCATTTGCATGACCGATCAAGATGGCGATGGATATGGAGATAATAGCCCCGCTACGGGTGTCACTCCTGGAACTGACTGTGATGATACCGACCCTTTGCTGGAAACTTCGGACGATGACCTCGACGGGTTCTCCACTTGTACTGGTGACTGCGATGATACCGACAACACACTCAACCTCCTCGACAATGATGGCGATGGATACTCTACCTGTTCGGGAGACTGCGACGACAACGATGCATCAGCCACTGCCTTTGATGGGGATGGCGATGGCTCCACCGAATGCGACTTGGATTGTGATGATTCAGACCCAGCCCTAAACACCAATGACGCAGATGGAGATGGATTCACCACCTGTGATGGTGACTGTGACGACAATGACCCCACCGCCTACCCAGGTGCAGCCGAACTCAACTCTGCCACCCTATGTTTGAAAGACACCGATGACGATGGCTATGGGGATATGGTTCCTGGTGCTGGCATCATTGCTGGAACTGACTGTGACGATGATGACCCCAACACCTATATCGGGGCTGCTGAACTGGATTCTACATCTCTTTGTATGACCGATGTCGATGGCGATGGCTATGGCGAACCCGTCCCTGGTCTCGGAATTTCTCCTGGCTCTGATTGTGATGACGGCAATGCCAGTTTGGCTCCCGGTGACTTTGATGGTGATGGGTTCTCCACCTGTACGGGGGATTGTAACGACAATTCTGTACACACCTTTCCAGGTGCCGCCCAATTCATCTCCGCAACCGCTTGTATGACGGATGCTGACGATGATGGCTATGGGTCTACAGTGCCTGCGGCGGGTGCGCTCAGTGGTGCCGACTGTGACGACAGCAACCCTTTTACCTACGTTGGTGCGGCCAGTGCAGATTCTGTGAGTGCTTGTATGACCGACCTAGATGGAGATGGATACGGTTCATCAAGCTCAGCCAATCTTTGCTCGATTACTTCGGGGTATTCCACAAGTAATAATGATTGTAATGATGGCTTATCGAGTATCAAACCAGGTGCACAGGAAGTTTGTGATGGTTTGGATAACGATTGTGACGGTGCTACCGATGATGCTGATAGTAGTGTAGTTGGACAGTCGGTCTTCTATCTAGACAATGACGGTGATGGTTATGGAACCAGTTCATCAC
>CAKZLX010000668.1 GCA_937127265.1 uncultured Pseudomonadota bacterium | reverse complement strand
AGTCTCACGTTTCAATGGTTTTACATTGAGATATTCATTATGATTGACAAACACATTGAGACGCCGAAGTGATGATTTCAGAACATGCTGAAGGTCTTCTGCGGTATCGCGTGGCTTGTAAGGTGTATCACCTTCAGGGAGAAGCCATTCGATGTTTGGATCGTATGTATAACCTAATACTGTTTTGATAGCAGCATTGCCATGTTTCTGAATCATTTGCAATCCAAGCACGTTCAACCCAACGAAACCATTTTTCAACAAGGTGTGGTTGAGTCCAATTGGTACTTGTTGCGCGAAGGAAACGTAAAGATTACCCGTACATCACCCACCGGAGTTCCCTCAATGTTGGCAGATATTGGTGTGGGAGAGGCCTTTGGTGAAATGGGGTTGTTGGAACGTTCTCCTCGTTTGGCTACTGCTGTAGCGACTGTTCCATCGGTTCTCTATGTGTTGGAGGCTTCTGTTTTTCAAACCTTGCTTGATGAAGCCAATCCAGTTGCTTTGTCGATGCTTCGAGCGATGGCGATAACCCAGTCTCGTCGATTGCGTGAGATGACACTTACCATGCAAGACCTCACTGAACTCGATCACATGGGTGATTACGCACCAACAACGGGTCCATTGGATTTGGGATCATTGTTGAGTGCTTCGTACCTGTTGAACTAGTTTGAAGTTGAAGGTAAGTTTCAGATACTATATTTGGTATGCTTTTTGATTTTTACCCAGAGGTAGACTGGAGATGAGGAAGTGCTTGTGAATAAGCATTGTCTTTCCTAACCTGTCAGTATTTGTATCTACTAGGACGTTTACATAATGATCGTTTCCTGTACCGGTTGGTTTAATTGTACCTGATTTGGTGGTGCAGACAGACTTTCCATCTATACATTATCCATAGACTGCGTTACAAGGAATGTGGTTTGTATATAGACAATTCAAGAATGGAGTACAGATGTCAAACGAAGGGTTGGATACATTGGTACAAGTTGCCCGAAGTCTTGCCAGTGTCAGTGGAGAACAGGCTATTTTGGAACGCATTGTTGATGAGGCGGTGCGATTAACCAATGCTGATGGGGCAACCTTGTATGTGGTGAAAGAGAACGCCCTCCATTTTGAAATTGTACGCAATCGAAGTTTGAAGATTGGGTTTGGTGGCACCTCAGGGACAGAATTGCCGGAGAGTTTTGTTCCGATTTCTCTTGATGAACAAGCAGAGGGACGGGTGGTCTTGCACGTTGTCCAAAGTGGTGAGACCGCCAATATACCAGATGCCTACAACTCAGATTTTGATTTTTCTGGCACCTATGCGATGGACAAAAAAATGAATTACCGATCGCAGTCCTTTTTGACAGTGGGGATGTTCAATCGAGAATTAGAGCCGATCGGAGTGTTACAACTCATTAACGCTACAGACCCTGCAACCAAACAGGTCAAACCTTTTTCTGAACGGCAGCAATCCCTGGTCGAGGCCTTAGCAGGCATGGGTGGTGCGGTGATGAAAAATGCGATTCTTCACACGGAATTGAGTGAACTGTTGGATTCTTTTATGAAACTGATTGCTGAAGCAGTCGATGCCAAGTCTCCTTATACCGGTGGTCATTGTCGAAGAGTTCCCGATTTGGTGATGGATTTTGCCTACAGTATTCATGAGGTTGAGGATGGGCCATTTGGTTCGGTTCGATTTTCCGAGGCTGATATGCACGAGTTGCATGTTGCTGGATGGTTACACGATATCGGTAAGATTTGTATTCCAGAATACGTAATGGACAAGGCGACCAAATTGGAAACCATTTATGATCGGATTCATGAGGTGAAAGCGCGCTTTGAACTGGCCAAACGGGAAGCAGAAGTCACTTTACTGAAACAGGTGATTTCGGGTGATCTGACCTTTTCTGACTATCAAGAGCAGTATGCAGTCATTTGTGGTGAACTCGATGCTGATTGCTCCTTTATTGAAATCAGCAACATTGGCGGTGAATTTATGCGTGATGCTGATATTGAGCGGATTGAATCTATTGCTAAGCGACAGATTACCTTCGATGGTCGATCTGAATCCCTTCTACCCCAAGAATTTGTG
>CAKZLX010000667.1 GCA_937127265.1 uncultured Pseudomonadota bacterium | reverse complement strand
CCTTTGAGTGGGACCCTGTGTACTATGGACCACTGATCGACGTCGCCAATGTCGCCATGGCGGCTTCACCACAAGACAAATTTAACCAATCGGTCTTTTGCGCGGGTTGCCATGAACACAACCAACCGGCTTTACTCCCTGAACAAAGCCTCGATGAAAGTAAATGGCCTAATGGTCTACCGATACAAACAACTTTTTCGGAATGGGAGGCGGGTCCTTTCAACACCGAAGATACGCCTTGCCAATATTGTCACATGCCTGCTTACGTAGACAAAACCAATGCCGTGGACATTGCCACTGTCGAAAACCAGTCCATCACCTTTGGCTTTCCAAGAGAACCCGAAGATGTTCGCCAACACATCTTCCGCTCTCCATTTGAAGGCGAACCAAGATTAATTGATACCGCTGCACACGTCAGTATTGTGGCTTACCAACAAGAGCAAACACTCAACATTTCTACTTCGGTTGCCAATGTGGGCTGTGGACATGCCATTCCTACTGGTGAGCCATTACGGGCACTTTATGTGATTATTGAAGTGGATACTGCTTGTGGTCAACCATCCCTGTTGAATGGGCCTGTGATTGATGAAATTGGAGGATTCCTGGCTTCTGGAAGAATTGGACAAGAGATTACCCTGAACCAATCGAGTATCTTTTGGGAAAACCTAGACGTAGACACACTGGAAGGCAACTTTTTGAAAATTTTGCGAGACACCCAAAATTACGATGATTACAACGGTATCGGGTATTTTACCAATCAAAACCTTTCCATAGAAGAAAAAGGACTCAAACGCTATCAACTGATCGGTGAGACTGAAATCACAAGTGACACCCCCACTGAAAATGGTCATACACTTGGCTTTGCACAAACTCTCAATCTACAAGATGGCGATTTGGTCTATCTTGTTTCATCGCCATCAGCGTTTACCGATGGTATGGAGTCGGTTCCGCTAACCGGACAGATTGGACAAAGTTTTGCCAAAGTGCTGATCGACCCCAATGGAGCACTTCAAACGCCCCATTATCGAGCAGTTGATATCATACGCGACAACCGAATCGCACCAGGTACCAACGTCATTCTTGAACACCAGTTCCAAGTCCCAGAGGGGTGTAGCAGTGGTGACGTTGAAGCCAAATTGATTTACCGTCCACTACCGATGAATATCGCCAATCAATACCACTGGGAAGCACAAGACTTTATCATCGCCGAAACCGAACAATCTTGGTAAGCATCTCCCTTAGCCAAATCGTAGACGCACTGTTTGGACGATAGGTCCTTGAGGTGGCAGGGTGATCTGTACCACAAAACCACTTCCCTGTTGTTGTACATCAATCTGTGATTTCCGGATGTTGTGTTTGTACAAAATACTTTGAGCAGTTCTTTTGAGTCGCCCGACAAGGCTGGGACGCATCACTTGTCCAACCACAGCATCTTCCAAGGCATATCCAATGTCTTCTTGTAATTGTGACAGTAATGCCTGTTGTTTTCGGTTCATCATTACCCCTTCTGTTCAAACTCTAGATCGTGTAGCCTAATCAATTGAAAATTACACTTTCCGTAACCACCATTGTAGGTACAGGTCAATTCTAAGTGGTGACTGTTTGAGTACTACAACCAATCGGCAATGGCTTTGTAATCACTTTTCGGTGATGCATGACAAGTAGAATAACAACCGTAGAGTTTTACATCATACAAAGCAGGCTCACTTCACCAAAGAAACAAGCTCTTTTCATATAGATTACCACCCCTAAAGCAGTGATTGTTTATGAAATAGTTATTATAAACATCAAACATGATAACCGAATTGTTAGGTCTATTTTAGGGTTCACTCCCTTTAATGAGAGGTTTGAAAGTGTTCGATAGAGGTCCAGTTCGATTGATCAAAGCCCGACTCTATGGGGCCTTGAAAATTACCGTTGGCATCGAGTTCATACAAGGCAAAGAAACCATCACTTTCTCTCAACAAATGGACAATCGCACGCCCTTCGAGGTTATAGGTCACCAAAGACGTCCAATCCGTCAGCACTGTGGTTTCCGTATCCCCTGTGTTTAAGAGACCTGAATTTTGAGCGACAAAAGAAGACAACATCCCATTGTTATCGAGGGCGACCACATAAGTTGTGGCTCCACTTTGTACACTGTCAAAGTCCATGTATCCACTGCCCCAAGTACTGTTGTAGACATCTGCTCCGATGTATCCACTGGTCAAGGGAGCAATCCGAACATTTTGATTGATGGGCATGTACCGCAATAAGAAATCATCGCCATTGGGTAAGGTAAAGAGATGCGTTTTCCAACCTGTAGACCAGTACTCATCTTCTAATAAACTGCCTGTTCCACCGGAGTTTGTCAGTTCCGAGGTTCGCATCAAACCACTTGAGGCGCTCCCCGATTTATAATAAAACAAATAACTGTTTCCACCATGTTCCCAAGCGTGAAAGTCGCTCCAACCATTGGACCAATCGTCGTTTTTACTGGTACCATCAAAGGTCGCATCGGTATTCAAAGGGTGAATTTTAATGGTTCCCGGTACTTCTTTTTGAATCAACAGATGCGGATCACCATTGACATAATAGCCTTCAAAACTACTCCAACCTGTTGTCCAAGTAGAACGTTTGGTTTCACAACCGATCTCTCCATCTACAGTCGCCGTAGAAATAGAAACCTCGCCAGTACTGTTATTGTAGCGAACCAACCAATCGATTTGGTTATTGCTATAGGTACCACCGGTGGCAATCGAACTCGGGGCAATCGAATACAAGCGTTTGATGTTGTTGCCACTCGAACCAAACATCATGGTAAAATAAAGATAGCGTTGATGGGAATTGGGGTCTTTGACGAGAGACAATCCTTCTGGTTCATATTTACTACCCAGCGCGTTGGCAGTGGACCAATCCATATTGATGTTGACTGTACGCAACACATTCCCACTAAGGTCGTAGACATAGAGCAACTTGTCAGTTTGGGTGAGTGTATTATCACCAGTTAAAGCATAGACCACACCAATTTCCTCATCAAGAGCAATCCCTTGAAACCACATGGCATCAGCCCGTTGCTGTGAATCAATGTTGAATTCATACAGCGGTGAAGGAGGATTACCAGTACTAAAAGCCGACTCAACCGCCGATTTCTCATAGATTCGAATCCAGTCATCGCTGATCGGATCACTATCCAACGACCCTCTGACAGCAATCCACTGGTTTTGCAAACCGATCGCTGGTGTAGAATGAGACCAACCGGCGGGCAACAAATCGCTCAAGACTTCAATCGACATGGTATCGGGATTGATACGGGTAACACCCCTGTCATCTTCCGAGCCAATCCACAATCGGCGCTGTCCATTCGACAAGTATTCAATACTCAAATCCTGTCCATGCCCCAGGGCAAGGTTGTTGCTTTCAGTATATTCTTCACAGTACAAAGGATTACCCGATTTCAAAGAGAGTTTGTTAATCAATACATTTTCATACCAACTGGAAATGTCAACCGACATCCATACCTCATCTCGCTCCACATCAACGGCAAGTCCTTGCAAAGCATTCCCCGCATTGTCTCCAATAGGATGCAGTTCCATCACAAATTGGGGTGTATTGTCTATATCGACCATTCGGTCATCAAACCCATCACCATCGGCATCATAATCATCTCCACCATCACAAGCCTGATCGATACCATCATACCAAATCTCAGCCATCGCCGGTGACACAAGAGCCGTACTGTCATCACAATCATCAGCGTTATCGGCATAACCATCAGGTTGTTCACAGGCGGGTCGGAAAGAAGTGGCTACACCGTACCCATCACCATCTTGATCTTCGTACCAAGCGAAGGCATCTACCGCATTTGACTCATCGGTTTCACCATCGCAATCGTTGTCGATACCATCGCAATACTCATCACCAGGAATCGATGGGTCGTTGTCATCACAATCACCATCTTCAACACTCAAACCATCACCATCAACATCTACCGGCTCAGGATCATCGGTTTCTTCGGTGTTTGTATCATTTGTATCATCGGTATCTGTATCATCGGTATCGGTTTCTGTGGTGTCGTCGGTATCAATGCTGTCTGTTTCATCACCATTATTGGCCTCTCCAGTATCGGTTGCGACAACACAACCAGTATCTCCACCTTCACAATCGGTGGGTTTTACGGCTTCTTCACAGGCAAAAAAATAGAGAACCAACATAGACAACATAGACCACTCCGTAAAACAGGCTTTTAACCATTGTATCCGAAGATGGTCCTTTTGATCCAGAAAGCCTATTTCAAATTTTCAAACGCCTTGGAGCGAGCATCCAAACGTTCACTGTACCGATCAACCAGCAGGGTACTGTGCTCACGGGTAAGATAGGTAAAACGCATCAGTTCCTCCATCACGTCAACCACTCGATTGCGGTACGAAGAGGGCTTCATAAAACCTTCATCGGTGAACTCATTATAGGCTTTGGCAACCGATGATTGATTGGGAATAGTGATCATCCGCATCCAACGACCGAGAACCCGCAGGTTGTTCACCACGTTAAAACTTTGGGAACCACCGGTCACTTGCATCAGTGCCAATGTCTTTCCCTGCGTTGGTCGGACGGCACCGATCGAAAGTGGTATTCAATCAATTTGGGTTTTCATCAATCCTGACATGTTCCCGTACAACTCTGGGGAAGACCATACCTGCCCCTCTGACCACATCGATAAAGAGCGTAACTCTTGTACTTTGGGGTGTTCAACAGAAATCCCATTGTCAAAAAGTGGTCATCCTGTGGGGTTAAAGAATCGCACTTCGGCTCCCATATATTCTAAAATTCGTCCTGCTTCTTCGGCAAGCAAACGAGAATAAGACCGTT
>CAKZLX010000666.1 GCA_937127265.1 uncultured Pseudomonadota bacterium | reverse complement strand
AACGGGTGGCAAAACGCATTATAGAGACGACCAAGCAAGGTTATAAAGTCGTGGCTGTGGTCAGTGCGATGGGTAATACGACCAATGAACTGCTGACCTTGGCCAAACAAATCTCCGATACGCCTGCCAAACGAGAGTTGGACTTGCTGGTGAGTGTTGGCGAAAGAGTGAGTATGAGCCTTTTAGCGATGGCGCTGGAAAAATTGGGTGCCCGAGCCAAGTCTTTTACCGGTTCTCAATCTGGAATTATTACCACCAATGATCATGGAAATTCTGATATTGTGGAGGTCAAACCCTATCGTATTCAAAGAGCCCTTGATGAAGGATACATTGCGATTGTGGCTGGATTTCAAGGGATGAGCTTGCAACGTGAGGTCACTACGTTGGGACGCGGTGGTTCGGATACAACCGCTGTCGCACTGTCCGCGGCTCTAAGAGCAGAGTTTTGTGAGATTTGTTCAGATGTTTCGGGTGTATACAGTACCGATCCCCGACTTGTTTCAGAAGCAGTGTTGCTCAAAGAATTGGGATTGCATCGTGCGATTGCGATGGCTAAAAATGGGGCAAAAGTATTACAAGTGGAGGCGTTGCAGTGGTGTCAGCAGTCAGGAATTACTTTGGTGGCTAATGCAACGGCCAATCCAGTCGGAGAGGGAACCCGTTTGGAAGCCAGGGAAACCCAAGTAGAAGATTTACCCGTGGTCGCCTTTGACACCCAACTGATTGCGATCGA
Organism: uncultured Pseudomonadota bacterium; assembly: GCA_937127265.1. Classification (GTDB taxonomy): domain Bacteria; phylum Myxococcota_A; class UBA796; order UBA796; family UBA796; genus CAJWHX01. Next base: position 17,159 of record CAKZLX010000666.1, on the reverse strand, counting down.
TGAACCAACAGCCTACCAAATCGAAGCGACCCAGCATTGTGTTCGTTTGCATACGATTCTCAACAAACAGGAAGTCCTAATCGTGGATATCCGAAATCTTCATGGCGAGTGGGAGAAATGGAGCCACAGATCTGTCGCAACGGTGACCATCTTGGGCAGTTGTACCCCAGGGAACCTTGGCGAATGGACCCATGAATTCTTTATTCAGCATTGGTGGCGCGATACTGAAGGGGTGACGTTATTGTTGGAAAGAGAATACCTGTCCGAATTTGTGCAGAAAATCCATCAACAGTTATACACAACCACCGCATCACCTGAAACATTACGTATTTAATTACCGATAGTACCGATGAACATTCTCAGTATGTGCTGATGGTGGCCAAAAAGGTTATAAGACCGAAACAAGACTATATAGATGTTGGCAAACGATATGAATCACGAACGTTCCTTATTTCCCCACATGAAAATTGATTGGAAGATCACAGACCTAACCCAAAAGTCCATTCGGGCTGGTGGGAGTATTGTCATGTTGGTGCAATTGATGAAACTGCACTTGTCCAAAGCGATGTTTCACGATGGCAACGAAGATGACTGTGCACAGGTGTTGCGACACGGACGTCGTTTATTGCAAGAAGATCCGCAACATGAAGACACATTGGCGATGATGGCACTGTCTTTGGTGTATTTGGGTCGTCAAGAAGATGCTTGGAAATATTTATCTCGTATCAAGCCTCAAGATGACAGTTCGGTGATGACCCATTTGGCATTGGGAGTCTATTATAAAGCCCAACACCAAATTGCCAATACGATTGCACATTGGAATCAGGCGTTGGGTCAAGCCCCCAAAGTGTGGGAGTTGCATCGGTTGTTGGGAAAGGCTTATTTGTTGCAATACCATGATGATGCTTTGGAAGAAGCCCATCAACAACGGTTGGGACAGCGCAGTTTGTATCATCTGATACAGGCTTTACAGTCGAGAAGCGAATTGGAGCTGGATTCTCATTTTCTCAAAGAGTTGGGCTATGCTTGTTTGATCAATGGTAGAAATGCAGAGGCAGAACGGTATTTTAATCGGTTGCGTCAAACCCTTGTGAATACCGAAGAAAGTAGCTATTATCTTGGACTAGTAGCTTTTGAACTGGGCAAATACAACAACGCTGTCCAACACTTTCGCAATTTCTTGTCGTCCAACCCTGATCACATTGATATCATTGCCAAGATGGCTACGGCATGGTTTAACCTCGGTGAATACGAACGCGCTAAAAATGTGGCCTCACAATGTTTGGTCTATGAACCGCAGCACCTTGATGCCCGTTTGATTCTAGGACGCTCGTTGTTGCACTTGGGAAATACCAAAGAAGCAACGCGGACCTTTCAAGAGACCCTCAATTATCGCTGGGATCACCTTGAAACCTTTCAAGAATTGGTATTCTTGCGCCTGCACGAAGGGGATATACAGTGGTTGCAGGGAATGTTGTCTAAGGAAGTAGAGTACTATGCTTCGATTCCCAGCAACGCAGATGTTGAAGTGGCCAAGGTGATTCGTCAGCGTATCGGTGTAGTGTTGTCGGCTTTGATGGAAGTTGGATACGACATGATCCCGACCGTCTTGGATGCCATTCATTGCTCACAAGATGAACAGTTGCGGTTTGCCTTGTGGGAAGTGGCTGTTTATATGGTGCAATACGCACAAGCCGAAGGTACTGCTCTTGCCTTACAACAAGCGGGTACCACCTTCAGTTTAGAACTTGGTGCTGCCGCTTTGGGTGCTTCGGATTTACTGTCGGAAGATATCTTGATGCAAGGTTTACACATCACCGAAGAAGATATCCGAAATGCGGCTTTGGCCAATAATGAACCGGCTTATGATGTCGAGGGACACCGTCGGAATGAAGACAAAGAACGCCAACAGTCCAGAGCACATCAAGCCTTGGTATTGTTGGCGATTGCCAAAAAGAAGTCCGATCGTACCCATGTATTACTTCGAGAGTGGGCGGAAACACCCGATAATGACATGTCGATTGCCGCCAAGATTGGATTGACATTGCATGGTGATATGAGTGCCTTTGATGACTTGCAACGGCTGACCCAAACCACCAATCGTAAACGACTCCTACATACTTTGCGAAATGGAATGACCCGTCCAGAGCAACGTGAAAATGCAGACTTCTTGTATTCAGAAACCGAACCTTGTCAGATTTGTTCAGTCTCTGGAAAGGAGCCCAATCATTTTATTCGGACAGAATCTGGTGCGATTTGTGATACCTGTATTGCCAACAGTGTTGAGGCACCAATGGCTAAGAATGACGCGATTTGTGTCTTTTGTAATCGCAATTTTTTCTTGTCTCATCGTATTATGCACCATCATGGCCATGACATTTGTTCGACTTGTCAAAACCAGTCGCAACAACGGGTGGAGAAAAATGCCATCGAGCAATTTTTTCACAACAAGTCTATTTACTTTGGCAGGTAGCCTTGCGTAAATAGGTATCAAAGTCAAAGTCGGGACTGTTTGCCGCATCGTGACATCCAAGACAGGTGTCTTTGTCTATTGGTGTTGGTTGAATAGATTTATCATTGGGGTGCCCTTTTAGGGGACCGTGACAAGCCTCACATTGCACCGCTTTGAACTTGCGAAGGTTACTGGTACTAGGCTCTCCAAAACCACCGACTTGCCCAAATCCAGTGGTGTGACAGCCGATACAATCTGGGTTGGTGGTACTTCCCTCCACGGGGTGGGTTAATAAACTTTCCCATGCTCTGGAATGGTTGGTGAAACTCCATTTGGCCATTTCAGCGGTGTGACATTGTGCGCACCGTCCAGAGGCTGCAAAACCAGGTTCGGTAGTGGTGGTGGGTTGTTCAGCGATGGCTTGTGATTTTTGAATGGTACTTTGGGCAAACGAGGCTATTTTTTCTTGTGATGCCGTATCCGTCCGATCAAAGGTGGCTGATAGGGGGATTAGTTCGGTGAAATAAAGATTTTTTCTCTGCCCTTTTTCGGCCAAGGTTTGATGAACAGAGTGGGTTGGATCATCTTTCACCATCAACCAAGTTCGCCAATCAGCCTCGTTGACATGATTGTCGAGTCGCTTTTGGGGTTGGGTTTGTCGGACGTAGATGTTTTGAATGAAACGTCCTTGTTTCGGTGCCTCGATAATTTGGGTGGCATTTGGTTTATGCTGGGGGTCTTCATAGTTGGCGCCTTCGGTACTCAAAAATAAGGCGATAGAGGGAAAGGTATATTGAAGATCAGAGATTTCTTCATCGTCCATAGATCCTAAGGCTACGATCATATCGATATCTGAAGGGATGTCTGGCAAGAGAGCAGCAAGGGTTTCTTTGGCCGATTTGGTTTCGATAAACTGATAGCGAGGATCGGTGGGATGCGTAGACAGTCCGATCACTGCGATTTGAATGTTGTCTTTGGAGATAACTTTGAAGGGTTCGAAATATCGTTGGCCTTCATTATTGTACCACGTTGCTGAAATACGAGGTGGTCCAGTCATGGTTTGTAGGGTTTCCATACCCACAGCAATTAGATCCGAAGGACCCACCGTCCACACATCGACCCCGATATCCTTAGAGAGTTCACCTATCAACAGGGCACGATCGATAGAGGTGTCTCCTTTGTTGCTAAAAAATCCTTTGAGTAAAGTTTCTCCAGCATCGAGTTGAAACACCGTATGTCCATCGAGAACTTCTTGCAAGGCCACTGTGCGTCGGGCAAAACCACCGTAGGGAAGAGTAGGACAACCACACGGTTCGAGTTCTCCACGTACTTCTCCGACCAGTGAAAGGACAAACTCTTTGGTTTGGGTTGATGTAGAAAATTGGGCTGTGGTTGAGGATGTTGTGCTGCTCTCGATGTCTGGTAAGGTGGGAAAGGTGAGGGTTTGTTGATCACCAGTACATCCGAAAAACAGAGGTATTATGCATGATATGGGCATTAAAGAACGCATCGTTTGTCAATCTTCTGTGTGAAATAGAGAGAAAATTTGATTTTTACACTGTGTAGGACACAATTGTTGTATCACAGATGTTGAATTATTCCACGACTTCCAGACGGAGACCATCATGTTGCTATCTTTACTCACCTCTTTGGCTTGGTCATTTGCGCCCTCACAAACGGTTTGGATTGGTGTTGAACCCAATCGTATGGTCACGTTTGATGTCGGTGTGCAACAACGATTGCAACAACAAGGTTTTTGGATGGATTTTCAATCAAAGTATCCCACTTGGCAAGCTCGTTTTGATCAGCATAGTCAAAAGCCTTATCGCATGTGGGGGAAAGGGATTCAGTTTGACTGTTCAAGTGAAGAAGCCTTATTGTCAGATTGGATGCCGTTTTTGGAAAAACATCAATTAACAGGGCTTAAAAGCAGTCAGTTGTCCCTTCAACAGTTTGGAGAAGATGCCAAACATCAGCGTCATTATGCCCAGTTGCAACAATATCAATCGCTTGTCCAACCAGTTTGGAATGATGTGACCCAATCAACAGAACAGAACATTCCAGTCTGGCGTCGTGGTATCGAAGGGCGTTTTCAGCAACACCAACTGACCATGTTGGGTGTGAATGTGCATAGTTTTGACCCTGAGTCTGGTTTGGTGTCAGTGCAAGTGGAAGCCTCTGAGGCACTTGTGGTGGCCATGAATGAGGTTACACCAACTGCTGTCGCTTGGAACCAACAGGCCGAATTGGTTTGGTTACCTCTTGTAGATACCCATCTTGCCCATCCAAAAGGAATGAACGAACGGTTGACTTGGAAAGTACAGTGGGAAACCCAAACCCCTCGAGGGCAATGGGTGGCTTTTGTGGATGTTGAAACCAACAACGTTTGGAATCTGCACAACCAAGTTCGGTACTTTGAAGGCTCGTTGTTTGCCGAGCACGACGAACGGACCATTGGCTCTGATTTGGTACTTTCTCCGTTGGTCGAACTGAATGTGGATGGAGATACGATTCGAACAGATTTTGATGGGGTCTACGATTTGGGCTTGGGGGAAGATGAGGCCCCTGAGTCCTTGAGTATCGGACTGGATGGTCGACGCACCCGTATTTTGAATATAGCTGGAGAGGAAGTCACTTTTGATCTAATTGGAGGCGATCAAACCTGGACATCCACCGAGGAAACTTTGCCCGAACTCGATCAGTTTGTCTTCCAAAACCAGATTTACGCTTGGGCTACCCAGTGGGCACCACAGATTTCCAACAATTGGACCCGTTCAACTGTCTATGTCAATGAAGATGACGTTTGCAATGCTTATTTTGATGGTGAGTTGCACTTCTTCCGAGAAGGGGGTGGTTGCAACAATACGGGGCGAATTGCCGATGTATCCTACCATGAGTGGGGACATGGTTTCCATTATTACAATTTATTGTCGGGAGAGTATGATGGATCAATGGGAGAGGGGATTGCCGATGCGGTGGCCTTCTTTCAAACCGAAGATAATAAAATCTCTCCCAACTTTGGAAGCAATGGTGCCCATATTCGAGATGTAGAACCCAATTATCGCTATCCCGATGACATCGTGAATGAGGTACACCAAGATGGATTGATTTTTGCGGGTGCTGTTTGGGATTGGTGGAAGAAGTTGCGTGGGGACTTGGGTGATGAGGTGGCTTATGAAACGGTGGTTCCGGTATTTGTATTGGCCTTAAGAGCAGGTCCCACGATTCCCACTGCTTTTGATGAATTCATCTTTGCTGATGATGACAACGCTGATTTGAGCGATGGAACTCCCAATCAATGTTCATTGGTCGATGCCTTCGCTGAACATGGACTGGGACCCAATGGTGGTGCTGGACTACTGTCGTTGACCCATCAGGACTTGACCAATCAAGAGACATCGACCCCACTAATCGTCAGTGCGACCATTGAACAGTTTGCTGAACAATGTACTTCGGCTAGCCCCGAGGAAGCCACGGTTCATTTTTCATGGGATGGTGGGTTGTCTTGGGAAGAGCAGTCGGCAACGTTGGATGACATCAGCGTAGAGGGGGAAATACCACTTTATTTGGATACTGGGGTGGTGCAGTATTACATTGAAATGAAAGATACGGACGGCAATCGGGTTACTGTTCCACCGGATGGAGACAGACATCCCTTTTCTCTGTATGTAGGTGCGTTGGAAGAAGTCTTTTGTACAGACTTTGAAACCGATGACGGTGGCTTTACCCACTCGTTATTGGCTGGTGAAAATCGTGAAGGTGCCGATGACTGGCAGTGGGGAACACCAAATGGATTGGGTGGAGATCCTGACGTAGCCGCCTCAGGAAACAATGTATGGGGGAATGACTTGGGTGGTGAGGTCAATGGGCAGCAGTACAACGGCGAGTACCAAAATGACAAACACAATCAGTTATTGTCCCCAAGTTTTGATGTGTCCGACTATGATCAAGTGGTGCTCACCTACGATCGTTGGTTGAGTGTAGAAGATGGTTTTTACGACCAAGCCCAGATTACCATGAACGGAGAGATCGTTTGGCAAAACCACGCATCCTCTGAAAATCGTGGTGATGAACACCATCGTGATCAACAGTGGCAAAACCATTCAATTCTGGTTGATGTTGATGATTCTGGAACGGCCCAATTTTCTTGGGACATTGTCAGCGATCGTGGGTTGACGATGGGTGGTTGGAACATTGATAACGTTTGTGTATATGGTGTACCAAAGCCTGTGGAACTTCCTGTGGATGAAGAAGACAGTAAGCGTTTTGGAGGTTGTCAAACAAGTGGTTGGGATACCATATCGTGGATGGCCTTGGGACTGGGTTTGTTAGGGCTCAGAAGACGCTTATGATCGTTGCTTTGCTGGGACTTGCCTTCGCTGACCCCTACCTTTCTTTGGATCGCGAGTTGGAAGATTCGGTCTTGTCGATGGTGAGCCAAATAGAGTCGGATAGAGAACGGTGGAAGGTACTCTCTCAGTTTTCAGATACCGTTTTTCCAAGTGCACGGGTATACTATGAGGTCGGATTGCTATACAACCAGTCCAACCAGTTCGAGGAAGCACTGAAGTATTACGAGGCTTCCTTAGCCATTGATGCTGATTATGTGTCTAGTCTCTATGACAGTGCAGAACTGTTGCTTCTCGAAGGCATAGAGGGGAGAGAAGTAGCCAAAGAGCGATTGAACCATATTCAAAAACTGGATGGTTCACATTGGGTGGTGTCCTACCGACTGGCTCAAATTGCGATTGAGGAAGGAGATGCTATCCAATTAAAGAATAGTTTAAAGCAGGCTTTGCGCTCTGGTATGCCTACACAACTCTTGATAGATGATCAAGAGTACTGGCGTCAACACCTCAACGATCCTCAAATGTCTTTGACCTTGGAGATGTTTTTATTGGCCATTGGGCAAGAAACCATCTGGAGGCAGTTGCAAACACCGTAATGCCATAGAGCCTAGACAAACGAAAAGCCCCACCAAAAGAGGCAGGGCTTTGAATAAATGAGCGTCTACAATGACTTAGTGATTGTGCTCATCCTCTTCCAAATCAGCAATCATCGCATCGGTTGTCAACACCAAACTGGCAATTTCAGCGGCATTGTTTAATGCAGATTCGGTCACTTTGCCTGGATCGAGAATCCCAAACTCATACATTGAACCCCAACGGTTCAAGCGAGCATCATATCCAAAGGTTTGATCATCACTTTGCTTGACGCGATCCACTACTACACCCGCTTCACCACCAGCATTGGCAACGATTTGACGCAAAGGACCTTCCACTGCACGTTGTACCAATTTTACACCGGCTTTTTCTGTGTCGCTTAGGTGGGCAATGTCGTCAGCGGTGATCGATTTGGCAGCGTGAATCAAGGCAACACCACCACCAGGTAATACACCACCAACATGGAGACGACCGTCATCATCGTGACCAGTCGGGATGACCGCCGCGCGAACAGCGTGAATGGCATCTTCCAAAAGGTACTTCTTTTCTTTCATTTTTGGCTCGGTTTTGGCACCCACGTAGATGACCGCAGTACCACCTTGCAACTTGGACTTGCGCTCTTGCAACTTTTCTTTGTCATAGTCAGAAGTACTGTGGGCGATGGCGGCTTCGATTTGCAAGCAACGATCGTTGATGTCTTCTTTAGAACCTGCACCACCGACGATACTGGTGTGATCTTTGGTGATGGTTACTTTTTTGGCGGTTCCCAAATCGGCAATGCTGACATCTTTGAGGTCGTGACCTTGCTCTTCTGAAATCATTTTGGTACCGGTTAAGATCGCAATGTCTTCAAGCATCGCTTTACGACGATCACCAAAACCAGGTGCTTTTACGGCTGCCCATTTTAATTGGTACTGCAAACGGTTCATCACCATCATGTTGCGAGCCGCCCCTTCAACATCTTCAGCAATGATCAACAAAGGTTTTTCGCGATCGGTTTTCAAGATGTCTTCCAACAATGGTTTCAAGGCTTCGACAGAAGAAATCTTCTTTTCGTGAACCAAAATCAAAGGGTCATCCAGTTCCACGCTCATTTTTTCGGCGTTGGTGATGAAGTAAGGTGATAAATATCCACGATCAAACTGCATTCCTTGAACGGTTTTGGAAGTGGTTTCTGTTTCCTTACCTTCTTCGATGCTGATAACGCCCATTTTACTGACGTGCTCGAGGGTGTTTTGTTGTACGGGGTCATTGACATCACAATCGTTCAACAAGGCATTGATTTTTTCAATTGCAGTCACAATATGTTCGGCCAAATTGTCGTCGCCATTGGAAGAAATTAATGCCACGTTCTTGATTTGTTCACGGTCAACGATTGGTGCTGACATTTCACCGAGTTGCTTGATCATTTTGCCCACGGCGAACTCAATTCCTTTCTTGAGATCCATGGGGTTCATTCCAGCAACCACCATTTCCAATCCGTGTTCACACAAACTTTGTGCCAAAACGGTTGCGGTAGTGGTTCCATCACCAGCATCATCATTGGTTTTAGAGGCAACCTCTTTAACCATTTGGGCACCCATGTTGATGAATTTGTCTTCAACTTCCACTTCTTTGGCAACTGTTACACCATCTTTGGTAGTGATCGGTGCGCCCCAAGACTTTTCAATCAACACGTTGCGGCCACTGGGACCCAAGGTGACTTTTACGGCATTGGCCAAAATGTTGACGCCTTCGAGCAATTTACTGCGGGCATCTCTTTCAAATACGATATCTTTTGCTGTCATAATGTTCTCCTATGAAAGTAAGCAAAGGGGTTATTCTGTAATGATTCCAAGAATTTCTTTTTCTTTTAAAATGAGTAATTCATCACCGTTCTCATCTTGGATGGTGCTACCAGAGTACTTTCCAAAGACCACTAGATCACCTTCTTTGACTTCCAATTCAAAGGTGGTGCCATTGTCGTCGATGTTTCCAGTTCCAACAGCGACAACTGTGCCTTGGTTCATTTTTTCTTGTCCGGCATCGGGTAGGATGAGTCCACTTGCTGTGGTGCGGGCTTGTTCTTTGCGCTTTACGAGAATGCGATCAAACAAAGGTTGAATAGGCATAACAACACTCCATAAGTATGTAGATTGTGCATTGATAAATAAAAGAAGATTGATTTGAACAGGTCGTAGTGTTGACCACAAAACAAAATCAATGCCCCAATGTAGCCACGATGCATTGTTCGTCAAGATACCCGAGTGAAAAATGTACAATCTCTGAGATGGCTTGACTTTTTGCTTGGACTGTTGTAGATTTGACAAGTCTAATTGTGAATGAAATTTAGTACACACCGGAGATGAAATGGCGCGTATTACAGTAGATGACTGCTTAGAAAATGTAGACAATCGTTTTGAATTGGTCATGGTGACAGCCCATCGAGCCAAGAAACTGCTCAGAAAAACAGATCAACCTTTGATTGATGATTACCGTGACAACCGTGAAGTTGTGACTGCTTTGCGTGAGATTGCTAAAGGTGTTGTCAAACCGGTGAAGAGTGTTGAAGTTGCTGAAGCACCTGAAGTCGATGTGGATGCTGATGATTTGGATATTTTGGCATCAGTACCAGAAGATGCAGAACAGGTTTCTTAATCTTCATACACAAGACTATTCTGATCATTACACATGACAATTTCTAGGAGAGAACATGTCTAAATTTGATATACGCACCATTGAACGCAAAATCCAAGCGGGAGAGATCACTGAGGAAGAATATAAGCAGTACCTTGCTAGTTTACCTGATGAAAGTGATAACGCCGAAAATATGGATGTACAGTTTATCTATGCTGCTGAAGCCCGACGTAAAAACGAACAAGGCGAGTAAACAAAGCATTCGGTCACCCGTCCACATCTTTTGGATGTGATCGGAGCCTTGAACTCTCGAAACCCGATCGTTAGGATTGGGTTTTTGCATTTTTTGTATTGAATTGGTTTGAAACAGCCAAGATGGCAATTGGTTCACCACTGGTTTTCTGTTACATTGAGACCGTATAGAACTTCAAACCAGAGGATACCCATGGATGAGAAAAGACCCCAATTGTCAGCCCCACGTGGAACAGAACTTCGTTGTAAAGGCTGGGTACAAGAAGCCGCCTTACGGATGTTGTTGAACAATTTGGACCCTGAGGTTGCCGAAGACCCTGATAACCTTGTTGTGTATGGAGGCAGTGGTCGTGCCGCTCGAAACTGGGATGCTTTCAACAACATTGTGAAGTCCTTGGAATCCTTAGAAAATGATGAGACTTTGCTGGTGCAATCTGGAAAACCAGTGGGTATCGTACGTTCTCACCCTGATGCACCACGGGTTTTGATTGCCAATTCCAATTTGGTGGGTGAATGGGCCAACTGGGATCACTTTCGAGAGTTGGAAAAGAAAGGCTTGATGATGTATGGTCAAATGACTGCAGGATCATGGATCTACATTGGAACCCAAGGGATTTTACAAGGCACCTATGAGACCTTTGTAGCGGCTGCCAAGAAGCATTTTGGTGGAACCTTGGAAGGTAAACTGGTGGTTTCGGCTGGACTTGGGGGAATGGGTGGTGCTCAACCGTTAGCGGCTGTGATGGCCAAAGGAACCTTTTTGGGCTTTGATGTCGATGCCGATCGTATTCAAAAACGGTTGGAAACCCGATATCTGGATGAGGTTGCCGACAGTATTGAAGACGGAATCGAACGGGCACTCCGTTACAAAGAACAAGGCATTGCCAAGTCGATTGCAGTGGTGATCAATGCCGCGGATGGTTTAGAGACCCTGATAGCCAAAGGGATCATCCCCGACGTTTTGACCGATCAAACTTCAGCACACGATCCAATTGATGGTTACGTTCCACGAGGAATGTCGTTTGAAGAAGCCCAATCTTTACGGGACAGCGATCCAGCAACCTATGAACAAAAGTCTTTTGAAACCATGGGGGATCACGTTCGGGCAATGCTCAGTTTACAACAGTCTGGTGCGATTACGTTTGATTATGGCAATAATCTTCGTGCGGGTGCTCAGAAGGTAGGGTTAGAAAATGCCTTTGATTTTCCTGGTTTTGTGCCTGCCTACATTCGACCGTTGTTTTGTGAAGGTAAAGGACCTTTCCGTTGGGTAGCTTTATCCGGAGATCCAGAAGACATTTATGAAACCGATCGGGTGATTGCCGAATTGTTTCCGGAAGATGAGTCATTGCTCAACTGGTTGAAGATGGCGCGTGAACGAGTGGCTTTTCAAGGATTACCAGCACGTATTTGTTGGCTTGGGTATGGCGAACGGGTCAAAGCAGGGTTGGCGTTCAACGAGTTGGTGCGCACCGGCAAGGTTAAAGCCCCAATTGTGATTGGTCGTGATCATTTGGATTGTGGTTCTGTGGCTTCTCCAAATCGCGAAACAGAAGCCATGAAAGATGGTTCAGATGCGGTTGGTGATTGGCCGATTTTAAACGCCTTGATCAATGCAGTAAACGGTGCCTCATGGGTTAGTTTCCACCATGGTGGTGGGGTTGGTATGGGCTATTCATTACACGCCGGTCAAGTGATTGTGGCCGATGGAACCGATGAAGCAGCAAGACGGATTGAACGAACCTTGACCTCTGATCCGGCGATGGGTGTATTTCGCCATGTCGATGCTGGATACGATCGTGCAATCGAAGTTGCCAAAGAGCGTGGTGTACGGGTTCCGGGTGTCACTGAATAAACTTTTTGCACAGAAAAATACCTTCAGATTGAATATTTTTGAAAAAGTGATCGTTTGAATAAACAACATCGGAATGAAAGGTTTTCTTTCGGTGTTTACACTTCAGTAGAGAGGTATTCATGTCTGTGATTCCATTACGATCCCCACAACAGTGGTCCGATGAACAAATTAAACTCACCGCGGTAAAGAATCGTCGTGTAGCGATCAACTTGTTGATTGAGAAATATCGTCAACCCTTGTTGCGACACGCACTCTATATTTTACGTGACCAAGATGATGCTTATGACATCGTGCAAGAAACCTTTGTCCGCGCCATTCGTGAAACCCGTTTGTTTGAACAGGATTTTCGTATCAAAGCTTGGTTGTTTCGTGTGGCCAAGAATCTCTGTTTGAACCAGTTGCGAAACTCATCTCGTCGGGCCGCCATTTTACAAGCCAATCCGATGCCTGATCGTCAAGAGGCTGAGCAGTGGAAGCATTTATTTGATGGCGAGCAGTCGATCTTGATGATGGCGACCTTGGACAAATTGGGTGAAGACCACCGTGAGATTTTGATTTTGCGCTATTATGATGAACTGTCCTATACTGAAATCGCTCAAGTATTGGACATCAAATTGGGTACTGTCATGTCACGTTTGTCTCGAGCGCGAACCAAACTACTTGATGTTTTACCCCCTGAATTTACAGCAGATCGTTGAGGGCATCGTGGGAACACATTTACCATTTACATGTCGAGATGTTGAAATCTGTGCCGCTGCCTTGTTGGATGGTCAACTGTCTCCTGCTGAAGAGGAGATGGTTGGTGATCACCTTGAACACTGTGATGCTTGTGCAGGCTTGATCGATGCTTTGGAAACGCAACGGTTGAAACCCCCACGGATCAAATTAATTCAAGACAATGATTATTGGGAAGAAATGGATGCCGTTCTCCAATCTGAATTGGATCGTGCCGAGCAAGAACAGCAGGTCATTCCACGTAAGACAATCTTGTTGTATGCCGCCATTTTATTGCTGAGTCTGGCATGGGGATGGCATCAACGCCAACGGGCCGAACACTTGGAGCGCATTGTCTATACCCAACAACAAACCCTTGAGCAGTTGGAGCGTATTTCCGTACCAAACCCCAAGGGAGAATGGGTAGAAACTTCGGAAAAGGCACATACCTCCTATCAACCAGCCAAATTGGAACTTTGATTCATGATCGGTGCATTCTTATTATCGTTGTTTCTGCCTGTTGTTTCAGCACAAGAAAATGTACAGGATGTTTTTGAGACACTGTCAGCGACCTATTCTGCTGATGGTTTAGAAAGAGCTGCGATCGATGGGATGATCAAAACCTTGGATGATGAGGTTGGTTTACGAGGTTCAAAAGCGCTCACCACCCAAGAATATAAGGATTGGCAGGCTTGGAAACGGGGTGAACGTGATGGTTTTGGACTGCGGATCCAAGTGTTGGCAGGTCGAGGATTTGTAATTGAAGAGGTCATGGTGGGTTCTCCTGCGGGAGAGGTTGGTCTTCAAGCAGGTGATTTTATTGTATCGGTCAATACGCGAACCTTAAATGGCTTATCCGCACCAGAGATGCTGTCTATTTTAGAAGCAGAAGGTCAGAATCGTCTGATTGTTGATGTTATTCGTCAAGGAGAAAAGCAAGTATTTAAGTTATACAAGGGCTCATTTGCTATTCCACAAGTGACTTTGAGTGGGAAGAATACCCTTCGTGTACAATTCTTTGGAGAAGACAGTAGCCAACAGATTCAGGAAATGTTGTCGCAACATAGTAACCTGTCGATTTTAGACTTGCGAGACAATCAGGGTGGACTGTGGGAAGAGGCTATTGAAACACTAGATTTGTTTTGTCCCCAGGAAACCATTTTGGCGTATCGTGCCCATCATGATGGAACCCAAATTCCTATTTTGTCTCAGAAAACGGCGACGATGACCAAACCAATGGTGATTTTAATCAATCAAGGTACCAAAGGTCCTGCTGAACTAGTGGCTTTGACACTTCAAGAACAAGGCTTGGCGACGTTAGTGGGTGAGCGTTCAGGGGGAGATGGTATGGATTATCACACCCTGTACCCCAATCCCAACTGGGTGTTGTTGATGGCTGATACCACGATTCTTTCCTCCAAAAAGAAGGCTTGGCAATCCGTGGGTGTGGTTCCTAACCTTTCTATTTCGTCGAACCAGACGTATCGTGGTGAAGATCGACAGTGGCAGACTGCGATTCAATTGGTGTCTTCTCCTTGAAAAATGGGTGCTAATTCACTACATGACTTCCATGATACTCTGGATGATTGGAATTGTGGTGTGGGCAGAGGAGCCAATTGAGCCAAGTGTGGTGGAGGTCGTTGATTGTTCTGTGCCACCACCTGAAGTACTAGAAGCCCAAGTACAGGCTCAAGGTCAGCCATTGGGAATTCGTATGAAAATGGTGACCGAAGCTCTTCTTGGCAAACCCTACTTGTTAAATGGAATTGGGGAACTGGAAGCGCCAGACCCTGACCCGTTGGTGCGGTATGATGCCTTTGATTGTTTGACTTTTGTAGAGGAGGCGATCTCGCTGGCGTTGGGTACAACGGATGCCGAAGTGGAGCAGATACGAAAAGAGTTGCGGTATGGAGAGGGTGAAGTATCTTATGAAAACCGCAATCACTTTATGATCTCTCAATGGATCCCCAATGCCATTGAACTGGGTTATCTCCAAGATATCACCCATACGCTTGGCGAAACACATGTTGTTTCAAAAACCAATACCCGAAGAACATGGGAGCGATGGCGCGGACGTCGGCATTTCTTTTTGGATGTGGAGCAGTTTCCTGTTGGTACCTATCGGATGGGCGTACTGTCATTGGATGCCGCCTTTGAAGCCATCCCAAATATTCCAGAAGGGGCACTGGTGGTGGTGGTTCGTCAAAGTAAATCGTGGAATCCTGTCTGGATTACCCATCTAGGCTTTGTGGTTCGCTATTCTGATACCGATGTACGTATTCGACATGCCACCAAAATGTCGGGAGGGTTGGTCAAGGAACACTATTTACGGTGGTATTTTGAACACATTCGGATTTATTTGGCACCCATGGAAGGCATATTGGTGTTGATGCCTCAAGAAAGAGAGGCTCAACAATTTGACACTCAGGTGCCATGACGCTTTTGATGAGGGCGTATTATCCCTCAGGATCCCATTGTGCACCAATCAGTACCCAGTCTTCTGCAGAACCCCAAGCGCCGTTACCAACTGTGAAAATGGATGCTCCCCAACCATTTGCCATCCAATAATCTCCGACAAAAGGGAAATTGTGATCGGCTTGATCGACTGTGAGAGAAAAGTGTAAACATTCCCAGTCGTCAGGGGACCAGTTGTTCTGACAAGGTACCAAGCCTAGCATGGTTGAGGTGAAGGTGACTCCATTAGTAGTGGTTTCGACTGTATCTCCAGTGACCATACGGTGAGCTGCGAATCCAACGGGAGTATCAAAGATCACTTCTTCGTCATTCATGGTATATCCAGTGATCGCAGATCCATTGATGCCACCAGACTCCCAAGAGACAGAGCCAAACAGTTGTTGGGGATCTTCAGAGCCATACTCAAACGTGATGTACTCCATGCCATCAACGTATTGATAGTCTGCGGTTTCAACGACCAAAGTGTAGGCAGTCTCAGGGTCGTCACTTTGATATTTCCAAGTGTAGGCGCCTTCAAAGGCCAAATAATCATAGGTTCCATGACCTGAGTATGAGGGACCGTCGGGGACTGTGCAAGCAAACAAAAAGGCAAGAAGTGTCATTGTGTTCTCCATCAAAAATGATCTACCATAGTATAACCGAAAGCCTTCTTGACTCAAAGGAGTGATGTTGTCATATTGAAAGAGTTAGATTGAAAAGATTATCCACGGAGACCTGTATGAAAGATGTAATTATTGCGATTGACCAAGGAACAACTGGAAGTACTGCTTTATTACTGGACCACAATGTTGAAGTGGTATCGACCGCCAATGTTGAATTTCCCAACCACTATCCCACACCTGGATGGGTTGAACATGATGTGTCTGAAATCTGGACCAGTATTGAATCCGCCACCGAGAAGGCTCTTTCTAAGGCAGGGGACGTTAATATTCGAGCGATCGGCATTACCAACCAACGTGAAACTTGTTTGTTTTGGGATAAAGAAACTGGAGAGCCGATTCATCGAGCCTTGGTGTGGCAAGATCGTCGAACGGCTGATCGATGTGCAGAATTGAAGGCCAATGGTTTCGAAGACATGGTTCGTGTCAAAACAGGATTGGTATTGGATCCTTATTTCTCTGGTACCAAAGCCGCTTGGTTGTTGGACAATGTTGATGGCGCCAGAGAACGGGCCGAACGAGGTGATATTCTCTTTGGCACCATCGATAGTTGGTTGACTTGGAAATTGTGTGGAGCTCATGTTACCGATCCTTCAAATGCTTCACGCACCTTGTTGTACAATATTCACACCAACCAGTGGGATGATGAATTGTTGGCGATGTTGAACATTCCACGGGCTTGTTTACCAAGTGTGGTTGATAATGCTGGAGAAGTCGGACAGACAAAAGACGTAGGTTTTTTACCAGATGGGATTCCAGTATCTGGTTTTGCAGGTGATCAACAGTCGGCACTGTTTGGACAGGCTTGTTTTGGTAAGGGAGAAGCCAAGTCTACCTATGGGACAGGGGCTTTTGTATTGATGAATACTGGTGAGGAGGCGGTCAGTAGTCACCATGGTTTGTTGACCACCATTGCTTGGCGTGTGAATAGTCAAACTGTTTATGCATTGGAGGGTTCAGCCTTTGTAGCCGGTGCGGCAGTACAGTGGCTTCGCGATCAATTGGGGATCATTTCCAGTGCGGCTGAAGTTGAGACCTTGGCCAAAACAGTGGAAGATAACGGTGGTGTGTCAGTTGTTCCGGCGTTTACAGGTTTGGGAGCGCCCCATTGGAATCCGGAGGCAAGAGCCAGTATTTCAGGTTTGACCCGTGGTTCCACCAAAGGACACATTGCTCGGGCAACCCTCGAAGGC
>CAKZLX010000665.1 GCA_937127265.1 uncultured Pseudomonadota bacterium | reverse complement strand
AATAATGAATCCACAGTGCCTGCAAGTGACTACATACAGCATTCGGTCCCATGGCTTTCTTATAAGCACAGTCACACCCAGGCTTGGCCGTTCCGCCATCGGTGTTCAATTGCAACTTCGGGTAGAACACTGGGTCTTCAGTTTGAAAAGACATCTTGGCCTGTGAAACGCTTACAGGATCGACTGTATACTTTACTTCACCCGCCATTTTCACTTTTCGGACACGGGAAAAATCAACCGCACCAGTTGGTTTGACGTGAATCTTGCCTTCCAAATCAACGCGACCTTGTGCAACAATCTCATAAGCACGGGTCTCATCTTTATAATCTTCACGAGCCCCTGCAAAACGTAAGGCTTCCAGATCCATGGCCTCGTCAACAAACAACTCTCGGTATTGATAGCCTTGAACACCAGCGTTTGGTGCGACACTACCTTGTTGAACACCTCGAACCAAAGCCGTTTGTACAGTCTGCAGATCCAAACCCGTTTGGGTGACCAACTCATCAACAGTGGCACAAGAAGCATTCTTTAATGCGCCTAGTACTGCCTCAAAGTGTGCAGGGTGATCTGTATCACGTCTCAACATCTGATCACGCAAGACTCCGCGTGCCCAGTTGGCAGGAGAAAAGCCCATCGTGGCATAGGTGTAAGAGACCGCCTCTGAATTGAGTGTCCAAAATCCAGGTAATGCCTCACCCATCAAACTCACGTCAACATGATCAATATATGGTAACAGTGGCTCCAAACGAACCAACTTGTCTCGATTTCCATAGTTCAAGCTGGCAGAGCGCTCAGACTGGTATGGGCCAGAAGGACTCACTACTTTGATGCCCCAAGGTGCGATATGCATTTCAGGGTTTAGACCATTAATCAACACCAAACGCAAGGCTTCACTTTCACCTTTTTCGGCTTTATTCAATCGCAAATGACGCAATACATTGTACAGATCAATTCGCTTAAATCGTGCTTGGGGATTGGTAGGTATTGCGGACGATGCCAAGAATTGTAAGATTTCACGACGCCAATGATTTTCACGTACAAAATCTTTGTGTACTGAACCGATATAGGCTTCCTCAGCACTGTCGGCAGAAGTGGAAATACGAATGACCAAGTCTTTTTTGGCAGTGATTTGAAACAATCCGCTCATCAAATCCGGTCCCACTTCTATCGTACTGGTTCCAGTGACCAGATCACCTTCAACCTGATAGGTGGAAGCAGGAATGAAAATCGTGCCCATATCTTGAGCATTGAGTGCCATTCCTTCCACGGTAATCCCTTTGGCACTGATTGAAACCGTTGGGTCCATTCCAACCATCGCTTCGGGATCTGTGCGACGAATGGTTTGAAAGAAACGATTGCGTGACTCGGCCTTTTTGGGATTCCGAGTATCGTAATTGATGGTTCCTTTGCCTGTCGATGAACGATAGTGAAAGCCCGGTTCAAGGACCAACATCAAGGCGTTAAATGCCTCACGAATAGCCCCGACATGTCGTTTTGGTATGGTAACCGTAGCCGACACAGGACGCGCGGTATCAGCAAACAAATGTACTGCTTGCGGTGATTCTTGAAAGTGGGACAAGCCCGCGTATTGAAAATATTTGGTTCTTTCACCCATGGAAAACCTCAGACAAATGAAATGGACAAATGGAAATAAAAATGAGAATAGTAGATTAAGAGCGATCTGCTCGACGGACGTGCAGTGGAACACGACGACGATAAGCAACCTTGGCCGCTTTCATAGCCGCTTGACGGATTTCAAAACTGACCGATGCATCGTCGCCCAAATCACGCAAGTAGTATTCGGCTTTGTCGGTTGCCATTACCGCCAGAGCATTGAGTATCGGACCAACACGACTTTCTTGCTTGGCATCCAAAGCACCTTCTTCGTCACGCAACGAATCGATGACCCCTTTGAATACCTCAACATTGCGCAATCGAGCCAAGAGCATCAAGACTGTACTTGGGGTCGTTTCCTCGGCCAAGTAGGAGGCAACTGCTGTTTGCAATATGTTGTGCGCACCTTGTAAGACATCCACCAAACGCATCATCGAAGCCGAGTCTTCTTTGACCCATTCCAAAATACGCGGTAAAACCTCAGCCAGATTGTCAGTGGACAAGTAGGTAATCACCAATGGACGCAAGGAACGATCTCCAGATTTGAGAATACCATCAACGAAGTCCCAATCTACCAGGCCAGACTCCAAATAGAGTTCAAACAATGTCGTGAAATCAACCTGCAAAGACACACTGTCTTCTCCCACATTCAACGAGGTCAAGGTTTCTTGTAGGATTTGAACCAAGGATTCGTTGACCGGAAGATTGCCTGCCAATTTCAAGAACTGACAAAGACCACGTAGGTATACATCATAGAACTCATTCGCATCACCGCCTTGTTCACCCAACCGAAGTTTGGACACAAACACTTGAAACTGTTGATGCAAGAAGGATACAAATGAAACAAAAGCATCCATTTCTTTGGTCACGGCATCCAAATTGTTTTCCAACATGGTAAAGGCATCGGCAACACCTTCATCACCCATGTTTCGATAACCGAGACTTGGCAAGTTGTTGGTAAAATCTAAAGTATAATCTTTTCGGAACGCCTCAAGTGCCTCTGCAACGGGTGATACACTACCATAATTCAAGGCATTGGCAATCGTATTGTAGCGATCGTGAAGATGGTCGTTGCCCTCTTCCCAGTAGCCCTCGTTGAATCCCCAAGCCACCAAGTCCAAGAGTTCTGTAGCCGATAGATACGATGCCATCACTTTGGTCATATCATCGGTGTACTTGGTACTGATTACAAAGTTTTCATAGAGTTTACGCTCGGCTTTAAGTGCCTTGCTGCGCTCTTCCGCAGACAATGCTTCCAAGTAGGAGAAATCCATTGGCGCTTCACCTTCACCTTCACCTTCACCTTCACCATGCTCACCTTGGTCATGGCCATCACTATCCAGAACAGTTTGATGAGGACCATGCACAAGTTGACGAACTGTCTTGTACACTGATTCCAAGTTGCTGGAGTTTCGGTAGTTGTGAGCAAACACTGTCTCTTTAACAGGGAGAGCATTGAATACTTCACCCTCTCGCTCAAAGATTTCACCAAACAATCCACTCAAAATGTACTCTTTGAGCGCAGACTCCGTTTCTGGAGTAATGGCCATGTCTTTGTAGTCTTGGTGTCCTTCATCGACAAGTGGAGTAAAGGCGTCCGACAACAACGTCGCAAAGAATTGTACCCAATGATCTTTTCCTTGGTTTAAGCTAGCTTGGTAAGCCGACAGGATACGTGCCGCAGTATCCCAAGCGTGCTTTTCAGAACGCAAGAAGTTTCGCAGACCAACAAAGCCTTGTTTGTAGGTGTTTGTATCACGCGAACGAGACATCGTACTCAACAACTGATAGATACCTTCTCGCTCTTGAGCAAAGACCATTCCACCCAAAGCAGCAGAGGCTGAACGTTGCAAAGACTCACGATCTCGTGTGGACAGTTGTGGAACTTCTGGATCGACCATTAACTCCTCTCCATAGGCATCCAAACCAACGATGTTCAACAAGGACACCACCGAACGAGCATCACCGAGTTTACCCCAAGCCTCAATCGCTGAGGTTCTGGTATAGACAGACGTCGTTTTGTTGGTGGCCACTGTGCACAAGATATCGAACACATTGCGGGAAACTGCCCCTTGATGGTTGTTGGCCAGACACTTGGCGATATCAACCATGACACTATCGTCGGCTTTGGGGTTTTCATCCAATACCGCGCCCAAAACTTTGGCGGTGTTACCAGCGAGCGCTTGTGCATCAGTATGCAATCGGGCATTGTTGTCCAATCGTTCGCGAAGAACATTGATTGCTTGAAGGCGAATATAGGAGGTTTGCTCATTTGGTTTCAACAGCGCTAAACGTTCCAGAACCTTGTTGATACCAGAAGTCGCCTCACCCTCATGAATGATCACCTCGAAGCCTTTGGTGTATCTCACATACCGAAGCACTTCTCGTAAACCTTCATAATCCGCACGTGCCAACAAACTGTCCATGATTGTTGCCAACAGACCATCGTCATAGACATCTTGATAAAGGGTGACAAACTGCTCGAGACTGACCTTTTCCCAATCCAACTCATGAGACAAGTACGGTTGCAAGGCTTCAAAATCAGAGGGGGTCAGATCAGCCCAGTCTGTATAATCTAAAATACTGCGATTGTAACCAGTGAGCCCAATCAAAGTATCCAATACGGCACTGTAATGTTTACCACCAACACCTTTATTCAAATAGGCAAACAATTGCCCTTGGAGAGTTGAGTGACGGTCACCCAAGTTTTGAATCGCTTGGAAAACAGACCAACTATCAAGAGTGCCCGATTCATCAGTAATTAGACGGGTAAACAAGATGGAGGCTGTTCTTGGATATGGATTTCCATCAGCATCCTTGTATTGTACCAAACCAACAGGTCCCAATTGTACCAAGGCGTTGATCGCAGCATTTTGATCAGTGGTCTGATGACTGTTGAACATTGACAACAAGACTTTGTAACCATTGGAGAATCTAGAGTCTGCCAAACCAAGTGCAGTGTGACGAACCAGATCGCTATATGGGGAGGTGAGTGCAGCATTCAGAACACTGGACAGACGGTCAAAGTATCCAGCAAATTCTTCTGCACCCTTTTCAAAGTATGGTCGACGTCTAGCCAACTCTTTAATTCCATAGTCCACAGCATGGGTACGAACAGCAGAGAAGTAGGCACCAATCGCCATCTCAAGCAAGGCATCACGACGAGCATTGGCATCTGACCAGGTCTGGGCATCCTCACTGGACAATGGAGCATCCATCGAGGCCTTGTGGGCAACTTCGGAGGCTTCAATGTCAGCAGAGAATTGTTCTTTTGCCGCGCGGATTTGATCGCGAATCGTTTGGACCTCATCGTCTTTCTTTTGACGACGTTCATCTAATTTCTGACCCAGTTGCTTTTTCTTAGCACGACTATCAGTATCATCTCCTGTGATTGCCTCCATCATTTTATCGACTGAGACCTTGTAGGTTTCAAATGATTCAACTAACGCTTTACGCTTCGCTTCCAGTTCAGCAATCTTGGCATCTTGAGTGGCTTTGGCATTCTTTTGGGCAGACTCCTTATTGGTATCTGCTTTATCCCAAGCCGCAGGACGTCCTGCAAATGCATACAACAGGTCAAAGGCATAACGAGAAGCTACATCGTTGACATTCTTCAAGATGCTTTCCAGTTGGGATACTTTTTGCTCTTGGCTGAGTTGATCGGTGCACCAAATCAAACTGATCGCAGTTCTTTTCAAACGTGTATTGGTTGATCGCAAGCCCAACTGAATCAGTTGATTCAACGACATCAAATCGTTGTCTTTGGCTTGTAAAGCAATCATTTGTGTGTAGGCTTGGAATTGAAGGCGATCGCCAGACATCGAGAGTGCCGCTTTCAAGACAGGCAGCACTTTGGTGGCTTCATCAGACTCTTGACACATCTTGACAAGGAAATCGACGGCATCTCCACGTAAGTCACCATCAAAGTCTGTCTTTCGAATCAAGCCAATGTATGCATCAAAAGCCAAGTCTTCTGCTTTTTCCTTGGTGGTGACCTTACCGTCTTGGGTGAGCAAATCATTGTCGACGGTGGTATTTGCCAACTGACGAGCAAAGTTTTCCACATCTGCTTGGAATCGTTCTTTTTCTTCCCCGTGTAGGTGACGACGGAAATAAGCGTTGACTGCACGTGCACGTAATTGTGGGTGATGAGACGAAATCATATTGGCGATGCTTTTCCAGTGTGCCAAACTGACTTCCGATTTGATATCTACGGTGGTGGTGTGTAACTCCAGCGTCAAACGAACCACATCATACCAAACACCACCAACATTCGATAATGCATAAGGATTTTTAGTGAGGATGGTTGCATCATTCAACAAGTCCACCACTCCATTCAACAATTCCTGTTTGGAGTATTGCACTTCACGCATCTGTACAGATTCAAGCACCGTACGCTCATCTATTGAGGTGTATCCGATACCGATAAAGTCTACTGGACCACCTTGTTGTGCCAAACGCAACATGTTCAATCGGAAAATGTCGTTGGTCAGTCCATGACGCTCCCCCATCCATCGTTGCATGATGGTAAAGGCATTATCGCCTTCGACATCAACCGAACTGTCAACCGCAAACAGTCCTTCAAACAGATACTCACGCTTGATATAACTCTTGTAAGAGTTGTACCATCCACCATCGCAATACTGCTCTTTCAACCAGCGAAGCGTTTCGACATCACCACTGCGTGAACAAGCCACATTCCAAGCTACACGCATGCGGTTATTGCCAGCATCCTCTGCCTCTATTTTAGCATACTTGAAATCTTCGGAACCATATTCAAGTACCCAGCCCAGATGTAGAATGATGAACTCGCACCAATCCTCTCGATACCATGAAGTGACCGCCAAAGCGTGTCTCCACAGACTCGATATTTTAAGTTCATAACCGAAGAGATCGAGCAACTTGCGAAAGGTAGAAGCATAACTGTGGTCATGGGTTTTACCAGCCGCAATAATCGCTTCAATCTTACGGTCTTTCCAATCTTGCACTTCCCAATACCAAATCGTCCATGCATTGGACCACCAGTCCGGTCGAGCAGGTGGGGCTTCCAAAAGAGTTTCCACCAAATTATCCGAACCTTGTCTTTTGGGACGGTACAATCCACGAGCCGCTAAGACTTGCATCGCCATTTCACGTACTTCTTGATGCTGGTGTTCCATCAAACCTTGGAAAAAGTCGTCTCCCAAACCGGATACACTTTGTATTTTATGACACATCATGCGGCGAACCACTGCATCTTCGTCATTCAAGGCTTCCAAAATGAAGGGTACACGCCAAGAAGCTGTGGTGGTCAGAGCCATCGCAATCGCCTGCTCTTGAACAGCTTTATCTGCTCGCAAGGATTGTTTCACAAAAGTACGTTCTGCCTCATCGCCATCTGCTTTGTGGAAAGCCAACAGCAATTGAAAACAAAGTTCAGACACTGTTGAATTAGCATCTTTGAGTCCAGCCTTTAACAACGACATCACCCAAGAGTCATTTGGACTCAAGTTCTTCAACTGACGATAGCCCGCTACACGAATATCGTCAGACTTCGAGTCACAGAACTGTTGAACCAACTCAGATTGCCACTCGCTAAGCGTATCTGACAACTTCAAAGACTCAACCACCCACAACTGACGAAGAGCAGATGACTGATTGTAAAAGTTCAACAGAAACTCTTTTAAGTCGGCATCACTATTGCTTCTAGAAGCTTCTCGTCGTAAGCGGTCCAGTGTAATCGAAAATGCAATTTTGACCACATCATCGTGTGAAGACAAGGCATCATCCAATACCGACTTACCCCAGTCCGTGTAGTTTGCGGATGCAAAGGTTAAAGCCTTACGAACCATCCGAAGATCATCATGTTGTACCAAGACTTTGGCCAAAGACTCTGTACGATTGTTGGCCAAGGCAAAACGCTCAACCCCAGCACAGAACAAATCCGTTCGCCCTTCTACAATCTTGGATACAAAGTAGTCGTACACATTTTCGGTCATCAAATGAGTGGCGTGCTTGTCGATTAACAAACTGGTGATGAACCCTTCAGTACGCATTTCGTAGACAGCTTGTTGGAGCCCCTCAGTGTAAAACTTTGGATACATCAACAACAAATCGGCAGCAAATACACGTTTGGCATTTGATTTGTCAGTCAACATCGACAAAATAAACTCGGATGGATTGTCCATGTTGGCAACGGCTTTTTTGGCTTTGTCGCTCACTGCCAAGACGGCTGCACTGTCTCCCAGATCCTTGTTCAGGCCTCCTTTGTTGTTGAGGGCATCGCGAATAAAGTCTGCCAACCAATCTCCCGAAGTCGAAAGGACACGTAAAAATGCATCACGACGAATACGGTGACGGGTACAAACCGTGAATGAGTATCGTTCTCTAATACATTGACAGGTTGCACGACACTCAAACCCAATCCGGAGGATTTCTGGTTCGACATCTTCTCCCTGAGCAGCATTGGCAATTGTGGTCCAAATATCCCAAATGTTACTGCGGTGACGAGGCTGGATATCTTGATTAATCAGGTCTTTGAACAAAGCCAATGCCCATTCTCTATCACCAGCGTCTTTGATGTGTGACCACAAATCTTTCAAGGCATTGTTAAACAAGGTGCGGTCGCGAAGATTCAAGAACAATTTAAATGTGCTGGTCTTATCGACCAAATCCATCTTGGCATCTTCTAAATTGTGCATCCAAAAGCTCTTATAGACTTCTTTGCGCACATTGATGTGGAAGGTTTCTTCCTCCAAGGCACGTTTCAACAAAATATGCAAACTCTCCCACTCAGGCGCAACAAGATCGGATTTCACTGTGGACGATGCATCTCCTACACTCTTTTTCAAATCGGCCAAGGTCTCTTTTGCAGCATCAATCATCAACTGATTACCCATCTGAATGCCTATTTTCAACATCTCATTGGCATCAGCAATCTCTTTTTGTGTTGCTTGCTCCATTGGGCTTAGCTCTGCTTTTGCAGAAGACGCATTGGCACTTGTTTCTTGGGTTAATCGAGCTTCCCGAATAATGTCAATATCTGCGTTGAGTCGTTTTTGTGCAATCGTAATGGCTGTTTCACGTAACTTTGGATGGCCTCCCTCCAATACCTTATACAACACATTGGACACGGGATCTTCATTGCGAATCTCATAGCCCTTAATGGCGTGGTAAATCGCTACTGATCCCACTTCAAAGTCCGTTCTCGCATGTAAGGTGATACCATTGATACGTTGATGTGCGTCATCTAGATGCACCATGTGTCCCAAACCAAGCACTGCTTTACGTTGAATCTTGGTGTTATTGGAATTACTCAGTTTCAACAACCCTTGTACCGCCCCTTCAAAACCAAATGCCGCCCGAGCTTGCAAGGCAACCACAGAAACATCGTCTTGGGTGCAAGCAGAAAACTCTGCCAATACATCAATGTCAGATTGAACTGCTACATCCTCACTGGCAAACAACGCCTTGTAGGCTTCAACATCTGATTCGGCTGGTAAAGCGGCTTTGAGCAATGCCTCTTGGTCGGCATCCGATGCAAAGGATCCATGTTGCAACTTGTACAAACGGGTGTGCAACTTCTCATCGCTGAATCGAAGTACATCCGCAGCTTTTGGCGCCCGCAACAAACTCACATCCACCGCACGTTCACGGACTTCCTGATCATTGTCTTCAAGTAAACGACGTAAAATCAACGTGGTCTCAAAGGCGTCTAACAATCCACGCTCAACCAATCGATTGGCCATCAGTTTATGAATGTTATCATGGGAAGAGAAAATACCGTACAGCACTCCCTCAACACCCTCGATGACAGGATCGATTCCTTCGCCTTCACCACAAAGGAAATCATACACACGTGTGGCCAAACTTTCATCGTCATGAGAGATGAGTCCTTGCAACATGGCCAACGCTTCACGTTGTAACGACCCATTACCACCAGCCAATGTTGCCAAGTCACCAACGACATGTTTTTTCAAATTATCATCAACGTAATAACTGTCCATCACCAAATGATGTGGGTGCAAAGTTGGTACTGCAGAGACCAAAGCTTGGTAGATTTCTTGTTGACGATTGTAGGAAGGAAGATTCCAGCCAGTTAAAATGCTTTCCAAAGCCGGAATTCGACGGGGGTGAGTAGATGAAGCGAGCGCGGCAATCGCCTCTTTTGCCAACTCGGCATTATCAACCAACGTACGTAGTTCATCCACCAACCACTCAGCGTCCCACTGTTTAAAGATATCAAAACTTTTTTGGCGAACCTTCTTGTTTTCAGTATTATGCATTGAACGCACATAAGATAACCCTCCGTTCAAAGAAAGAACCGGCTTCTTGGCCATTTGACCATTGGCACGCAGTTCTTTTGGTGCTGTGGAATGTTCTTTTTCCAAACGGGTCAACGGTACAAATTGGATTGTGTCCTCAGAAGCCACAACCAAATGTGGTGTCGGAAGACGTTCACCCAAAAAGTTACCTTCACTGTATACGCCTTTGGTATGTTGAGTAGACAACATCACCACTGCGCCAACTCGTGGGTTTAGCTCTGCTTCGTAGGAGGCTGTGTTTTCATTGGTAAACATGTTGACATAGGCACGTACTGTATTGTCCGCACTCAAAGTATAAAAACGACCAAAACGGGAAGCGCGTTCAGAACCATCTCCAGTGGCAAAAGCACCTTTTACAAAGCCATTGATGCATCCTTGGTGCTGATTCTTTCTTGGAATGGCAATACTTTCTAGCAAGGACACTTGGAACAGTTGCATATCTTGACCAGTAGTCATCAAATAGCGATGGGTGACACTTTCATCTCGACGATCCAATGAAGATACATAGGCGACATCCAATACAGCGCCATCGTGGAGCGTGGTCAATTCAATCTCATTTTCATCCAACAAAGACAACTTCTTGAATGTGTTAGAATCCTCATCGGTAAAATAAGTGGCAATCGCACCATTACTCAGACCGAAAGCACAGTGGTGAGTTTGTACGTCATCGAAAACTGTACTGGCATCCCAAGCAGTGATGGAAACACCCTCTTCTTCAGTGAGTGTGAATGCGGCACCGACAAGCAAAGATCCATCCTCTTGAAGATCGACCACCATCGCCGAAGTACGACCCACTAAAAGTAGTTTGTTGTTTTGGCCACCTTCGATTTGTAGACCTCCACCGTCTTTCATCTTTACCATACTTGGAAACGACTTCTTGGTATCATCAAAACCCACGATGCCTTGCAAATCGAACGAAGCCTCACAAGTATGAATCGCAACAAACTTCTCACCGTCAAACCGTTGCACTTGTCCCAGTCCATTCTCATGGGTAGAAACAACATAGACACCAGTACCATGCCCCAACACGTCGACAGCAACACCATCTTCAGCCATCGCAAACGACTTTGTACAATCATTTACTTTGTCTTTATGGGCATTCAAAAGGTTCTGTACATCCATTCGTACAGGCGAAATAGTACGCCCCATTGGATGTTTGGTAATCATCCAAAGAGAATTGTCTTGGGGGTTGACGCTCAGGCGCGAAATAGAACCATAAAAGGGTGTAGAAAGTGTAGTCATCTCTTTCTCCAATGATTATAAATGGGAAAAATGTGTCGTAAGATTCGATAAATAAGGTCAGTGGTGTTTGCAATTGTATTATTTTACAATTGGTGGGTCGCTTTCATTTGTACAACCGCAGTCAAGGTAGCATTGTGTAGCATTTTGCCTCGAACAGCGGTAAACTCTTCAAGAACTGGAAGCATAAACTGGGCAAATTCTTTTTGCTCAGTAAAGTACGATTGAATGTCTGCATCCGACATCGAGTTCATGTCTGCAGGACTAAGAGGTCGTATTGCCAAGTCACGGATGCTCTCCACCAATGTTTTCTTGTTCTTCCAAGAGGCGTTCAAGGCTTCTTTCTTGGCAGTTTTTACACCCATTTGACGTTCCATTTGGGCTTGGCGGGTAGCTTCTTCAGCGGTTGGCACATCCGGATTACGTGGTAAACTATAGAGAATACGACGCAAGAACTCATGCAAATCAAAACGGGTTTCAGCGTTCATTTTACGTTCTGTGGCAGAAGTACCCTCTTTATTTCCTGTACCAATAAACCAACTGGCCTTGCCAAAGGAAGCATCCTTGCCAGTCAACTTATTCGGATCGCTTTTGGTGTCACGGACAGGATCTTTGGCTTTGGAGGGGTCAAAGGGAACCACACTGTATGGGAATGGTCGCCAACCCGAAGTGGTGGTAGGCACTTTGTACAATGACCACATCACCATGATCACCGTTTGACGGACACGGGCATCTTTGGCATCCGAAAGCGACAACAAATCATCTGGTTTTCCGTACAATTCCGGATAGTCCAAAATCAGTTGCAAAGCGAAATCTACTTCTCGTTGGTTGTCAGTAAAACAGTACGGATAGAGATCTTGGGCTTTGAAACCTTCTTTCAATTCCTCCAAGTCAATTCGACTGTTTTCTAATGGCTGTGGTGGATTGTAAATCGACTTAACGATGGCGGACTGCACATCAAAGTACCCGTTAAAGAATGGACGAATATCGGTAAAACCAACCTTGCCATTCCCAACCCAGTATGCCATTTCAAAACGAGACATTTCAATCGCAAACTGACGAATCGGCTCACGTTTACTTCTTGCCCACCGTGTAAACCAAGCGAACTCAAAGGTTTCCGAAGGCCAAACACAATCGGTAGACAGCCCCGATAATCCCTTGTGTTTTCGATAGCGACCATTGCGTTCTTTCAATAGACTTTTATAGAAATTGGCACGTTTTGAACCAGCGTCCAAACACTTGTCATAGATATACCAAGCAATTTGACGGGCACTGTTGATAACAGCATTTTCAGATGTAAATTCATCCTTGCTAAGGGGTGGCAATAGTCCACCAACTTGTGGCAAAGTCACATCACGTTTGAAAACCTTTCGCACAAAGTCATAGTCGGATTGCCAGTATTCAAGGCGAGCAAAAGCCCATTCCAAGCCAAGATCATTCAAAGAGAATAATTCCTGATTTGACAACCATCCTCGTACCATCTTGCCGACGTTGTCTCCGTAGACACCATTGTCTTTGTTGTCATTTAGATAGACTCCAAATTGCGAACTGGTGAACTCACCTGCAAATTCAGCAAAGGGAACATCTCTTTGGAGTTGGGCAAGGTATTCACGTTTGGTGGCAATTGCTTTCAAAAAGCCTAAACCGAAATCTTGAGCCTTACAGATTTCTTCTTGTACCAAAGTCATGGCATATTGTCGGACTTGTGCAGAAGGATGGACAAACAAGAACCGTACGAAGTCCATGTTGTTTTTGACAAGAGCGGGCAACAAAGTCTTTCCATGAATGTCCACACTGGTGAGTTTGTCCCATGCCAAACCATACACAGTGCTGGCATCGGCGGTTTGTTCTGGCACCTGCCTCAACAATGACACCGCAAAATCAGTCCAATCCACATCACTAGAGTACATTTGTGGGTCTTTCAACATCCGATGTGCAAACTGTCGTGCTTGGGAAAGGTCACTACCCAATTGCTCAACGAACCATTCTGGAGGTAACGTGTACCCACGCGAACGGATTTGCTCCATGGCAAAATCAACAGTATTACGATCACCCAACAAAATGGTGAAGAAATTCAAACCATCTGTGCCTTTGAGACTATCTTCGTAGGGAGATTTACCGTCCTTGCCAGACATCAAACTCATACCCAACTCACGAACTTGGCGAGCAGAAGAACGCATCAACGTAGCGACTTTTTCCAAAGGCAGTTCAATGACAATCCAATCATTGGTTGGATCTGCCCCCACCATCAACAAATATTCCACCGCAAAATTGATGGCATCGTATCCATGTTTGACCAGTCCAAACCCCAAGAAGTCAATGATCGTTTTGTGGTAGCCAGCGTCTTTGAACATACCTTTTTCAATACCGGTGACGTTTTGTAAATAGTCCAAGGCCTTGGTGTGGGTAAAGTCGAACTTAGATTGAGAAACACGATACAACCAATCGGCATCAACTTTCTTCATGTCTTTTCGGAAGTGCTCTTTTAAGAACTCATATGCCCAAGTCACATTGTCTGCATTTTTAGACTGCTCGACAATTTTCATCAAGGCTTGTTGACCGTTTGGTTGTTTAAACAAATCCTCGTATACCCAGAAGGTCACCAGTTCAGTGGCGCTTGTAGAGCGCATTCCCATCAACATCTCTGCAACGGCGTCTACAAAAGCCTCGGGGAAATCTTTGGCCAAATTTCGCATTGTACGAGCAGCACGACGTCGTAAATATTCCATTGTCTTACTGCTTGGGCTGTATGCATAATAATCGTTAGTCACATCATATTGACCAAATCTATCCTGTCTCCAAGAGTGTTCGAGGCAATCCCAGTTTTCAACAGAAGGCTCTAAATCTCGATTGGCATTAGCCTCCTTAATACTGTCTTTCAACTGGCTAATTTGGGCTTCTAACTCTTCTCGTTGCAACTGGTTTTCTTCGGTGTTTTCTAGGGCATCGAATTGTGCTTGCAATGACTGTTTGCGTTCTTCCTGTTCACGAATCGTTGCCATTTCAGCATCTGTGGCCGCCTGATCTTCTTTGGTGATACAAAGGTATTTTGGCTCCAAGGTCCACCAGCCTTTATACTGTGAAAAGCGCTGATCAAGAATCGCATAGACTTCCCAATCAAAACGGACCTCTGCTTCCTTAAAGATTGTTTTGAGGGCTTTCCAAGCA
>CAKZLX010000664.1 GCA_937127265.1 uncultured Pseudomonadota bacterium | reverse complement strand
CGATGTGGCTCCCCAAACCGTTGATGGAGCGGCGAGTGGTATGGCGGGGATTTCAGAAGCATTGGTGGCTACTGCCATTGGACTCTTGGTGGCAATTCCGGCAGTTGTGCTCTACAACTATTTACGACAACGCAACAAAAATCTCCTCAGTAACCTTCAAAGCATGGGGCATTTGATGCTGGCTCGACTGAACGAATCTGAGCCTACGTTGAATAAATCGCGGTCTCTTACCAACCAATCTCAAGGGAAATAGTTATGGCGGCCAAATTGGGTGGAGACGATGATGATGCCATCGTCGATATCAACATCACTCCTTTCGTGGACATCATCTTGGTGGTGCTGATCATTTTCATGGTCACCGCAACCTACATCACCGAAAAATCAATCAAAGTTGATCTGCCGGATGCAGCCACTGGAGAGGGAACCGAAACCACATCTTTGGCGATCACCATGAATGCCGACGAACAATTATTTTTGAATGGAGAAGCGATTAGCACCCAAGATTTACGCCTAGAAATTCAAAAGGCAAAGCAACTAATTGGTGAAGATGGAAAGCCAATAGATGTCGTCTGTCTGATTGGTGCCGATCATAGTGTGTCTCACGGAAAAGTGGTTGGTATCATCGACTTGGTCAAACAAGAAGGAATCTCCAAGTTCGCAATCAACATCGAACAAAAAGAGAACAACGTATTGGACGGAGAATAAAGTCGTGTCGACCACGCCACAATACACCTCCCAAGGATTGGAACGAACACATTGGCTAGCCCTACCAATGTCATTGGCGATCCATGGTGGATTAGCATGGATGCTCACGACACTTCCAAATGAACCCTTACCACCCAAAACAGAGTGGATGGAAATGATGGTTGTAGAAACCAAGAAAGAAGAACCACCACCCGAACCGATACCGGAACCCGAACCTGAACCAGAGAAAGTTCCAGAACCAAAGCCCAAACCAAAGCCAAAGCCAAAGCCAAAAAAGGTTGACTTCGAAGATATACCACCCGAACCGGTAGACGAAGCACCAACTGAACCACCGCCACCGACCAAGAAAAAAGTGCAACGGGTGCAAGGACTGAGTGCTTCTTCGTTTGCCAACAACGGCAATACTGGTTTGACTGTGCGAGCCGGTACGACCCTTGGCACTCAAGCCACTGAAAAAACGATTGATATTGAAGAAGCCAAAAACAGCACCTCCATCTCCTATGCTGCGGCTACCAAACAACCCCGTCTCAAAAAACGACCCCCGTTGACAATTCCACAAACCATCATTGATGCTGGGATTGAAGGGACAGTACGGATTGTGATTGACATTGATGAAACTGGGGTTGTGACGGACACTCGAATCACAAAAGGCCTCACGTCAGACGCCGACCAAGCTTGTTTGGACTCTTGGAAAAGTGCCCGATTCAAACCAGCGTTACAAGGCGAAGAACCTGTCGCGATTACCAACTTTCCTCGTCGT
This sequence comes from uncultured Pseudomonadota bacterium, assembly GCA_937127265.1. Lineage (GTDB taxonomy): Bacteria > Myxococcota_A > UBA796 > UBA796 > UBA796 > CAJWHX01. Next base: position 12,021 of record CAKZLX010000664.1, on the reverse strand, counting down.
TGTCGATTTAAAGCGATGGAATAATTTGGTTATTCACCCTAAATCCCTTAGCCCCACTCACTATGATGAAAAAATATTCTAAACCAATACTCTTTCTGATTCCAACACTATTCAATACTGGTTGTGCTGTACAAGAAATGGCACAAGCTTGGCAACTTGATCGGTTGCGAATTTTAGCGACCAAAGCCTCACCAGCCGAAGCGGCTCCCGGTGAAACAGTCTCTTTTGAATCTCTGATTTATCAACCCGCAAATGAATCTCTGGAGGGAGTGGTATGGTTTGGCTGTCTTGCAAACGAGGCCACATCGTTTGGTTGTACCGTCGATCCTGCTCTGCTGGAAGGATTGAACGAACCACCAACAGATCCCGCTGAGCAAATGGAGTGGTTTACCACACTACAAGAAGCCGGACTCCTGGGTTTTGAACCTGCGTTACCTCCATCTTGGACCATTCCAGAAGATGGACTGGATGGATTGGAAGATGCTGACAAGATAGAGGGACGTTCGGCGTTTTTGAACCTCACAGCATTCCCAAGTGAGACTGAAAAGGAGACTGATGTTGAGGTCGCCTTCAAACGCTACCCCGTGTCACTCAACCCTACTCCCAATCAAAACCCCCTGCTAGCCCAAATTGTGATTAACGAAGAGGAATATAACGAAGAGGAAATACCAACCGTTGGTGTTGGTGAAACCATAACCTTGGATGTCAGATTCGAAGATGGTTCAGTCGAAGAATACACTTATACAAACCCCGATACTGGGGTCACTGAAACCCGAACCGAAACCCCTTACCTCAGTTGGTACACCGAAGCAGGAACCTTTTCCAATACTGTCAGTTTGTTGCCCTATACCAGTGTGGAATGGACTGCACCAGATACAGCCACTGAAACCGAACTGATCGTTACCGTGAGAGACCGACGTGGTGGAATGGACTGGATCCGTTTCGATATCATCGTGGAGGCACAATGAACACCGTTATGCCCTATGTATCCATTCTCTGTGGTCTTAGTTTATGGGGAATTCAACCTGCAGGTGCCGAAGATGCCCCCAATTCAGACAATGCATCAACCGAAGAACCACTCCCCCTTGTCAAGAACCCCGAACTACTAGAGTATGTACAAGCCCCCTATCCCGAGGCCGCAAAAGCAGAAGGTCGAGAAGGAAATGTTCTATTGCTGATTGAGATTGATGAGGTTGGTGATGTCTCCTATATTGAAGTATTGGAATCAGCAGGTACAGATTTTGATACGGCAGCCACTGAAGCCGCTTGGAATTTCGTCTTTTCTCCGGCAGAAGATGCCAATGGACCAACTCCTGTCCAAATCGAATTTGCTTACGGCTTTGTACTTGACTCTGCTAGCGTTGAAGGAGCCGTAGAGGACGAACAGAGTAAAGAAGAGGTCAGTCTACCTATCAATCTCGATGGCGTTGTGTTGGAGATGGGTACCAAAAGACCATTGAGCAACTTCCGGATCCGCATCACGACATCGGAAGGTGAAGTCGTTGAAACACAAACCAACGAACTGGGTGAGTACCAAGCCGCAGTATACCCTGTTGGTACTGTCACTGTACAATGCGCCTATCCTGAATACGACACCAATATTCGAGAAATCGAACTGACAGAAGGAGAACGGACATCCTATCGAATCTGGATGAAAAATCTCAACTATCGAGAGGATGAACTGGTTGGGGTCTATCGAAAACCCAGTGCTGACGTGGCTAGACGCACTCTCACCATGGAAGAAGTCAAACGCATACCGGGTACGTTTGGCGATCCTGTTCGGGTCATCCAAAGCCTACCTGGTGCTGCTCGCTCTCCTTTTGGTTCAGGATTGTTGATCATTCGCGGGGCGAACCCCGAAGATTCTGCGGTATATGTCGATGGAATTCGAATACCTCAAATCTATCACATCGGCGGGCTGGTATCGATTCTCAATCCGGACCTAATTGACACTGTTGATTATCTCCCTGGTAGTTATGGAGTAAACTATGGTCGTTCTTTGGGTGGGGTTGTCGATGTCAAAACCAAACAAGAGTTTCCAGAGGACAACCAACTGTATTGGAGCACCGACATCATTGATAGTGGAGGATTGGTACAAGGTCGCATTGGAAACTGGGGAGTCTCTGCTGCTGGACGACGTTCCTATATTGATGTCTTCATTCCCCTGTTTACCCAAGATGCCGCGTTCACTGTCAGTCCAAAGTGGTACGACTACCAAATCAAAGTCAAACAACTCGATCGGGCAAATGGCTCTCTCTCTATTTTTGCCTTTGGATATCGCGATAAATTGACGGCGGGAACCAATGCCGATACCGCACAAGGTTCCGATCCAGACTTTCAAGGAGACTTCGGAAGTATCGCTTCTGCACACCGTGCTTATTTACAGTGGAAACACAATTTTTCCGATGATTGGAACATGACAATTACCCCATCTTATGGTGTGGATGTTACCTCGGTTGACGTTGGTGGTGGTGTTCGCTTGACTCAAGAACAACCCATATTCGAATTACGCGCCGAAACCAACTGGCGACCAAACGAACGCTTTTCCTTGTTGGTGGGAACCGATACGGTCGTGGGTGGATTTGATTTTGAGGCTGAATTGCCCTTTTCCTTTGAGGATGTTGCCTCTTTTGATCCCTTAGCAGAACGAAACCCAGTCGCCTTCACTGGCAAAGGCTATTTTTATACACCTGACTTCTATCTCCAATCAGAGATTCATCCCCTCAAAGATCCTGACCGTTGGGTCATCTATCCTGGACTTCGGTTTAACAGTGGTAAACTATGGGACATTGACAACCCCGATCCACTATTTCAAACCCAAGGTTGGGATCCTCGTATCTCTAGTCGCTTAAAAATCGGTCAACAGGGTACATTAAAAGGAGGTGTGGGACTCTATTCACAATGGCCCCAACCTTTTGAGGCATGGCGACCTGAAGGCTCTACTGAACTGGAAATGGAAAAAGTACTCTCCGCAGAAGTGGGTATTGAACAACAAATCATTCCCGGACTGAATGCCGACATTTCTGTTTTTGGTAAGAAACTTTACGATTTAATTGTCGATAACCCCGATGCTACATCAACCGATGCACTATTTTATGTCAACGAAGGTATCGGTCGTGTCTACGGTATGGAAGCCATCATCAAACAAGACCCTATCAACAACATCTTTGGTTGGCTATCCTATACACTGTCTCGTTCAGAACGCAACAACTACCCCAACCGTAGCAGTGAATTAGCGGTCGATGAAGTGGCTGGCTCTCCAAGCAGTGGCGATTGGTATTTGTTTGACTTGGATCAGACACACATTTTAACTGGGGTGCTCGGTTATCAATTGCCCAAAGACTTTGGATTATCCAGTCAAATTCAATACGTCACTGGTAATCCTTACACACCATATTCCGGCGGAATTTACGATCTTGATCAAGACTTTTATACCGGATACTCCACCGCCGCCTACAATTCTGAACGTCTTCCAGACTACTTTGCTATCAATCTACGTGCCGACAAAAAATTCACCTTTGAAACTTGGCAACTTGATGCCTATGCAGACTTCTTGAATGTCATTCGAGGTGAAAACCCAGAGTTTGTTGTCTACAATTACGACTACACAGATCAACGGTTCATTCGCTCTTTACCTTTCATCCCTTCGATTGGATTTGAAACGGAATTCCACTTTTAATCAGTTATAGGCAGGTATTGCTGTCACACAATCGTTGTCTTCTAGTTGTATGGCAGTTTGTGAAAAAATGGTTATAAATGGATGACAGATCAATTGTAACCACTGAATTGAATTATACATAGTATGGCGAGACGAATACACGTCATCAATCTGGAGAAGACTATGCGCAAAATTGCTACTGCATTTGCTGGTTTAGCACTCATGACAGGAATTTTCGGCACCAGCGACGCACATGCTGGACGTGAGCCTGCACAAGAAGCACTGGAAAATCGAAACAAAGACCTAAGCCCTGATGTGGTACAAAACCGTTTCTTCTTAAAAGAGGGACGTTTTGAAATCACTGGTGCCGGTGGATATGTACCAAACAACCCGATGGTTACTCGTTTTGCGGGATCTTTATTTGGTGCCTACCATATCAATGAAAAGTTTGCTGGCGAGTTTGCTTTCATGTATTTTCCGGATCTTGGCTCGAATGACTTGAAAGGTTTAACCCAAAAGTTGGTTGAAATTGCCAACAACCGTAGTAACCAAAGTAACTTTGAACAACCGGTTGAAAAAATGCTCCTTGATGCGTCCATCGCCGGTCGTTGGAGTCCTATCTATGGAAAAATCAATGTGATTGGGGAGAACGTACTCAATTTCGACTTCTATTTCACCGGTGGTTTGGGTATGATTTCTTCAAAGAAATACTACGCATACTCTGATGGTGAAGTCATCTCTTTACGCTACACAGGAAGAACAACACACGTACCGTTGAATGCAGGTCTGGGTCTCAACATTTTCTTGAATCAGTCCTTAGCACTCAAACTCGATGCTCGTTCGTTCATTTACCGTGCTCCTGCGCCGATTTATGACCCCAACAGTGTCGAACAACAAAATAGTTACCGCATATACAACGACATCGTCACTTCGGTTGGCATCAGCTACTTCATCCCTGCGATGAAGCCACGTATGATGGACTTCTAAGACTCCCAGAATTTAACTCGATTTCAGAACGAACATTTTGAACCCATGGACACCGTTATGAAAAGCCTACAACAATTGCTTTGCCTTGGTCTGCTTACTTTCAGCAGCACAGCCTTCGCCCAAGATGATTTGGACGATATTCTTGGAGGAACGTCTGAACCTTCGGCAGCCGAAGAGAAAACAGATATTGACGACGATACCACTGCACTCTTGCTCGAAGATGAGACCACCAAACAAATCATCAAAACATTGCAACGCAAAACTTTCCTCAAACTAAAACGTTGGGAACTCTCTCCACATGCCGCTGGTGTGATCAACGACCCATTCCTCAAGCGTCGCATTATTGGAACCGGTGTTGCCTACAACTTAACCGAAATCTTCGCTGTGGAAGCCATGTTGGACTACGGTTTGGATTTGGGAGATTCCGATTTAAGTACCCTCACCAAACAAATTAAAGATGACAATAATGTGGCGCCAGACATCTCTCGCGTCCTGGCGTTTGGAGACGTTAGTTTTGTTTACTCTCCAATCTATGGTAAAGCAGCCGTATTGGGTCGACAAATCGTCAACTTTGACGTTTATGGAAAGTTCGGTATGGGGATTGCCCAAACCAAAGATGACGGTACAGTCTCTGGTATTTTGGATGGTTCCGACAACATCTGCCCGGATATTTCCACATTGAACTCAAACTCTGAACAAGCCTTATTTTGCCAAACCCAAGTACAATGGCATCCAACTTCCACTTTTGGTGGTGGCTTTCGCGTCATTTTCAATGACTCTTTCGCTGTTCGCTTAGAGGGTCGTTCGTTGACCTACATTGAAACCGTAAACTCCACCATGTTGGAAATGAAAAACTTGTTCATCGTACAAGGTTCTGCATCTTTCTTCATTCCAAGTATCAAGCAAACGCAAAGTATTGACTAAACTTCGCAATCAATGGACAGACTTTAGGAGATATCCATGACAACAATGAAAACAACTTCAAGACTTGGTTTTGGGATTGCACAAATCGCGCTCGGTTTGTCACTGTTTGGTTATTCCAACACAGCATCAGCCCTTACTTGCGATGAGATCATTCAAATGGTAGGCTATGACCTCCCCACAGACGTCATCATCAACACAGTCAAAGGCTCTGGAACCCGCTTCTCAGCTGAAGAAATCCAATGTTTGGCTGATAAAGGTGCGCCTGCTGCCGTAATTGATCAAGCAAAACGTATGAGCGCTCAACAAGAGTCCCGTGTTGAAATGCCCGAAGAGGAAGAAAGCAATCGAATTGATGACGAAGATGATGTCGAAATCCGTAATGTCCGCGGCGAAGATTTGAGTGAAGACGGCGATGCCAACGACCCTCGTGAAATCAAACACGCCATCAAACTGATTCGGGCACAAAAGCCAATCGAAGCCTCCTATCGTCTGTTTGCTCTGTTATCAGAAGGTAAATACCCTGAGTTTGAGTCCAAGATTCACTACTACTTGGCACGGGCGTTAAGTGACTTTGAAATGTATCACTCTGCACAGTACTATTACTTACAAGTGATCAAAAAAGGTCCCTCAGATCCATACTTTAACTATGCCTTACCCAAACTGGTTGCGCTCACTCGATTTACGGATGATGATACCGATTTGGCCCGTATTGCTTCTAAACTTCCTGTGGAACGATATCCGCGTCAAGCCAAAAATCAACTGCACTACTTATTGGGTGTACAAGAGTACAATAAAGGTTCACGTTCACAAAACCCTGAAGACCGTGATTTAGCATTCGGAGAGGCACGAAAGAACTTTGAAAAGGTCTCCTCCAAGTCAGCCTACTACCTTCCCTCTCGATATATTGAAGGGGTCATCTTCAACCAACAAGAAAAGTACAAGTCAGCAGTTCGAGCGTTCCGTGACGTGTATCGCGAAGAGGTGGACATCTACAATGATGCCCGCGAAGTTCGCAAGATGAATGACCTAAAAGACTTATCTTTGATCAATATCGCTTCGATTTATTATGGGATTGCTCGCTATGAAGAGGCATCTAATTACTATCAAAAAGTATCCCGCAAGTCTGGGTACTGGGCCGAGTCGATGTTCCGTGATGCATGGTCCAACCTTCACTTGGGTGAATTGAATGTTACTTTGGGTAAAGTGTTGACAGTTGAGTCTCCATACTTTGCTGATTCAGACTTCATTCCAGAAGCCAAAATCCTGAAAGCACTGACCTATTTCCAACTCTGTGATTACAACAAAGTGGAATCGATCATCAACAAGTTTGATGCCACTTATCAACCTATGCGAACTGAACTCACTGAATTCTTGGCCGAGTATGAAACTGTTGAACAACGTCGTTTGGCCGATCAAGCATGGAACCGCTACTTTGGTCCAGAAGCCGATGGAGAAACTGTTCTACCACAAGCATTCTTCTCTAGAGTCCTCAAAAATCAAGATTTGGCAGGGGTTGTTCGTCACTTGGAAATGATGGATGAAGAAATCCGTCGGATTGACAGTGAAAAGCCGCAATGGCGTGACACGGTTGGGGTACACCTCAAAAAAGTAATTGAAAAGGACAGACGCACCTATGAAAAACGAGCGGGTCGATTGTTACTCGAAGAAATGAAAGTTCAAAATGCCATGCTTGGTACACTACTCAGTCAGTCTCAAATTATCGGATTCGAGGTGGTTGATGCACAACGTTTGGACTACGAGTACAAAGCCTCAAATTTTGAAGCACTCACCGATCAAAGTAAATTCGATGTTGATTTCGCAACATCTCCCGATCTGATTTATTGGCCATTCAACGGTGAGTTCTGGGCTGATGAATTGGGCTACTACAACTACACTGAACAAAGTTCTTGTAAATAAGAATCCCACTTCATTGATTGTATATTATTGAATTATTGCGAATCTTATCAAAACAAGATTCCTTTCTCTCTTAAAGGCATCCGGAGGCACAATGCACGCAATTTTCCGCTCCACCTTACTTATCCTTGCACTAGGCGCATCCAGTACTGCATGGGCTCAAGAAAACGATCGCAAATCTCGAGAAGAGCGTCGAGCACTCAAAATGTCCGAGGTGAACAACCAGACCAATATGTCTGAAGCCTATCGACAAGCCGCTCACGAAAAACGTCTCGAATCGATCAATCGCGCCAAAGACATGCTCTCTGGTGGTGCGCTAAATGGAGATGCCAAAGCCAAAGTCCAGTTCCGATTGGCTGAAATGTACTTTGAAGAAGGTCGTTTCTACTACTTCAATGAAATGCAAGACTATCAAAAGAAATACGATGATTGCTTCAACGGAATTCCAAAGGGCTGTGATGTCAACAAGATGAAGCCAGACAACACCGAATCTCGCAAATGGCAAAAGAGTGCCATTCGCTTGTACGATGGAATCCTTAGAAACTACCCGCAATATCAACGCGCTGATGAAGTACTGTTCTATCTCGGTTCAGCTTACCAAGAAATTGGCGAACCAGACAAAGCGAAAACACAGTTTGTTCGTCTAACCAAAGACTATGGTAACTCGAAGTATCTTGCCACGGCTTATGTTCAAATTGGGGAATACTTCTTTGATCGTAACAAAGCCTATGAAGCCCTACAAGCCTATGAAAAAGCCAGCAAGTTCAAAAATGATTCCAACTACGGTTTTGCAGTGTATAAACTGTCTTGGTGTTATTACAACGTAGGCGAGTACGACCAAGCCATTGAGGGCATGAAGACAGTTGTAAAATACTCCCAAATGTTACAACAAGCCGGTGATTCCTCTTCAGTGATGTTACAAGATGAAGCCTTAAAAGATTTGGTTCGTTTCTTTGCCGATGCTGGAGACATGCAAGAAGCCGAGAACTACTTCCGCTCACTTGGCAAAGTGGAACTCTACAACTCAATGTTGAAGCGTTTGGCAAAAATGTATTTCGAACAAGGAAAATTCGAACTCTCAATCACCACCTATCGTAAACTGATTGCAGAAAATGCCGATTCTCCGGAAGCACCAAACTACCAGAATGAAATCATCAACGCCTTTCAAAAAATGAACGAGAAAGAGCAAACCCTGAATGAAATTCAAAAGTTGCTTAAAAACTACGGAAAGAATTCACCATGGGCTGCCAAAAACTCGGCCAATCCCGATGCCATTCGTAAAGCGCAGAACTACGTTGAAGATGCTCTTCGTCGTGTTGCAGTAAATTACAACAATGAAGCCAAGAAACTGGGGTCTGGGCGACAAGCACAACAAACCTACCTGTTAGCCGAAAAGGCCTATCGAGTATACCTACAAGAGTTCCCCGATGGTAAAAACTCATACGACATGCTCTACGCCTTTGCTGAATTAATTTACAACTTGGCGGAAAAAGGGAAGTTCGATGCAGAGCAAAAAGAGACCTACTTCCGAGAGGCTTTTGAAGCATACATGAAGGTTGTAGCTACTGACGCCAAAGGAAAATACTCTGAATTCTGTGCTGAGGCCGCTATTTTCGCTTCGGAAGAGTTAATCAAATATGACAAAAAGAAAGGATTGGTCAAAACCCGTCGAACCGACACTGACATTGAACCCATCGAGATGAGTCCTTGGGAAACAAAAAAACTAGAAGCTTTGGATCAGTATGCAAAACTGTATCCCGATAAATCAAATGCCATCAATCACTTGTATGCTTCTGCAAGTTTGTTGTTTGATAAAAATCAGTTGGATGAAGCCTCATCAAGATTCCGAACCGTTATTTCGATGAATCCAAAGTCCAAACAAGCCATGTTCTCTGCCAACTTGATCTTGGGAGCATTGGACGTATCCGCACAAGCCAAAGAAGAAAAAAGTGACTTCACTGGGGCTGCAAAAGACTTTGCTGCCTTGCGTGATACAGCACTTGCATTCCAAGAGCAAGAAGGTCTCGGAAATGCCTCCTTCAAAAAAGAAATGAAGCAGATTTATGAAGCCTCTGCGATCAAAGAAATTGAAGTGGTCTTCAATGCCTCAGGAAAAACCAATGCGGATAAGGTGACCGCTGCCAATAGTTACATGAGTTTCGTACGACAGTTCCCAGAAGCAAACAAAGCCGATGTCGCTGTGAACATCGCTGCTGTATACTACTACGACGTAGAAGATATGCGTAAAATGATGGAGTCTCGTCAGTTCCTAATTGATAACTATCCAAAATCAAAAAAGTATACCGAAAATGTCGCTCGACTTGGTTTCGCCTATGAGACAATCGCCAAGTTTGAAACCGCTGCTGATTGGTACGAGAAACTCTACAACATTGATAAAGAGTATGAAATGACCAAAGATGCTTTGCATCGTGCCTCTATTTTCCGTGAATCCCTCGGACAGTACGACAAGGCTATTTCAAACAAAGAACGATATATGGAAGCCTATCCAGATGATGCTCGCGTAGTTGGGTATCAATTTGACATTGCACTCATTTTGGAAAAGAAAGGCGATCTGGTTGCTGCACAAAAAGCATTCTACAACTATTTTGCCAAGGCACCGGAGGGCGCTTCTGAACAATCAAAGTTCTTAGCTCGTTACCAATATGGTGAATTAACCAAAAAGCTTGATAAAGATGTCTTAAAACATTGGAAAAGTACTCTCAAAGTTTACGAAGGTATGAACGAGGAATTACAGGCCGATAAGTTCATTCGTACAATTGTGGAAGAAATCAAATACGATTTGGCATTTGAGGCAACCCGTAGTTATTACGAGTTAAAGATCACTGGTCCTGGACCAGGTCGGGCAAACCCCAACTACATCAAATCGGTTTTGAATAAACAGATTACCAAAAAGCAAAAGGCTCTCAAAGACCTAGAAACTCAGTTCACTGAAGTGGCTCAAATGGTGGCTGGTAAATACACCATCGCTGCGATTGTTGAACTCGCCAAAGCCTATGACAACTATGGTGACACCATCAAAAACTCATATATCCCTGCGTTCCTGGATGAAGATCAAGCCGAACTTTACAAGATGCAACTTGAAGACCAAGCTTATCCTTACTATGAAAACGCAACCGCCACCTACCAAAAGGCATTGGAGTTTGCATTCCAATACAACCTCTATACTGATGCCACGGCAGAAGCGACACGTCGTCTTGGAGAATTGCGTCCAGATGAGTACCCACAGTTGACCGAACTGTTACCGGAATCCCAGTTCTTGACCGAAAAATCTGAAACCCGCACCTACCTGCAAACAGCAGAATAAATGGTCACAGCGTAATCAAGGAGAATATCATGTTTCGTATTCAACACCTACCATTGTCCCTTTTATTGAGTTCTGTATTTTTCTTGGGGTGTCCTAAACAAGGAAATGCCCCCGGTGAGGGTGATAATCTTGACCCTAATATGGAGTTTGTACAAGGTATTAAGGCCCTAGAGAAAGTCGATCGAAAAACAGGTGAAGTCGACTATAACACGGCACTGGCCTACTTCCGTTCGGCTGTCAACCTCAAGCCAGACTTTGCCAATGCGGCTTTCAATGCAGGATGGACCTCTGAACAAATGGGCAACATGGATGAGGCAATCTCGTACTACAAAAAGGCCTATGAGGCAAAACCAACCAAAGAGTTTCTCAATGCCTTCGTCGCTGTTCAGAAGGAAGCCGGCAAGTTTGAAGATGCCCTTGCTGTTTTACAAGACTATGTCACTAAAAATCCTAGCGATATGGATTCACAGTATAGCGTTGTAGAAACCCATACCCAAATGGGAAATATGGATGGTGCTTTGGCGGCAGCATCAGAAATCCTATTGAGCAATAGTACCGATATTACGGTTTATCGATTGTTGTCTCGGACCTTCTTTCAAAACAACCAATACGATATGAGTTTGCTTTGCGCAGAAAAAGCCAATGAAATGTTGATGAGTGTCGCCAAAGAAAAAGGCCAGCCAGCCAAACAAGATGCTGGTATTTTGAACAACATGGGTGTCACCTACTTGGCTATGGAAGATGAGCCTTCAGCCATTGGCTATTTCCAAGAGGCTATTTCTGTGGAGTCTGGTCACGTAGAAGCCAACCTCAATCTCGGTTTCATTGCCCTGAACTCAGGAAACTATCAATTCGCCTTGGAAAAATTTGAAGCGGCATTGATCACAAACCCTAATCATGTTTCAGCAAAACTTGGAAAAGCGGTTGCTTTACGTGGTGTACAAGACTTCGATGGTGCCGAAAAACTTTATGATCAGATTTTAAAATCATCTTCGGCTGACCGAATTGCTTATTTTAACGCTGCCACTTTACAAGCCAAATACCAAAAAGACTACAAAGCAGCACAACAGTTGCTTGAGACCTATAAAGCGCAAAACCCAAACGATTCAGAGGTGGATCAACGTCTCGCCGAATTAAGCACCTTACAAGCAGAAGAAGCCGCGCGTAAAAAGGCGGAAGAAGAGCGTCGTAAAGCGGAAGAAGAGCGTAAAAA
>CAKZLX010000663.1 GCA_937127265.1 uncultured Pseudomonadota bacterium | reverse complement strand
CAACACATCTATGATCTTGGCTTCACCCTGACCGAAACACCTTTGGCGAGCGAATTCGCCAACATCGAAAGTCCGATCGCTGGTAAAAAGATTTGCTTTACCGGTAAAATGGTACAGGTACGTGATGACATGGAAGCACATGCTAGAGAACTTGGGGCAACTATTGCTGGTGTATCCAAAAGTCTGGACTACTTGGTCATCGGTGGAAAAGCATCCCAAGGTAAAATCGATAAAGCCAACAAATATGGTGCTACTGTGCTCACCGAAGCAGAATACGATACCTTGATTGGTAAATAGACTCGCTCGATGAGGTTGGTAAATCAGCCACATAGCCATCAAAAGGGACCTTCATAATATTTGTCGGTCCTTTTTTGATCGGACTACAAATCAGATATCAGAACAAACAGTCATTCCCTTTTGTACCGCTGGACGTTCCAAACATCGTTCCAACCAGGCCTGCACGTTGGGATACGTATGCAAAGCCAACTGTTCTTCAGCCTTATAAAAACGACTCAAGCAATCCACCCATGGAAAAATGGCAATATCGGCGATGCTATACTGTTCACCAACCAACCAGTGGCGATTGTCCAATCGTGTTTCCAAGACTTGTAACAATCGCTTGGCTTCGGTGGTATATCGTTCCACTGGATAGGGGTGGGTACACTTTTCCCCAGCATACTTGTAGAAGTGACCAAATTGTCCGAACATGGGACCAATACTGGCCATTTGAAAGAACACCCATTGAATGGTTTCCAAACGAACCAAGGGATCAGCAGACAATAGTTGCCCTGTTTTTTCAGCCAAGTACAACAGTATCGCCCCCGATTCCATAATCGAAACCGTTTCCCCCTTGGGCCCATCCTCATCCACCAACACTGGGATTTTGGAGTTGGGATTGAGGGCAATAAAGGCAGGGGTGAACTGCTCACCAGTCAAAATATTGATGGTGTGAGGTGTATAGTCAAGTGCCAACTCTTCCAAAGCAACCGATATTTTTTGTCCATTTGGAGTGGCGAGTGAATATAAGTGCATCATATAAACATCCTTTGCTCAATCATCAATTGGGTTGGGCATTGGCATAGAGAATGACATCACAAGGAAACCCACCGTTGGTCAGTGCCAAATTAATCGCACCACAACCCAATCCGCCATCTCCATCAATGACAATGTTAAAGTCAACCGCAATATCATTGGTCGCCTCAAGTTCGCCTAAAAATTGATTTGTAATGGTGAAGGTACAGCCAAACCCCACGTTTTCCTCGAAGGTTTGAGAATCACATGAAATCTGATAATTCTCATCCACTACACATCGCGTTTGCGAATCTAAATTAAACCCTGTCTCATCAGCGGTACTCACTTCGAACTGCGCTGGGACAAAACTGGTTACGTCTTGTCCCCAGTTCCCCAAGCCACACTCATCTTCAATCAGTTGCACATTTCGAACATCCCAAGTGCCTTCCTGGGCTACAATTCGTGGTGGTGAGGTATCTTCTGTATCGGAGGTATCTTGGGTATCCGATGTATCTTGGGTGTCGGATGTATCTTCAGTATCCGATGTGTCGGATGTGTCTTCTATATCATCAATACCCGTATCATAAAGTCCAGTGTCATTGCTTTCCAGCTTTGTTTCTTCAACGGGGGTGCAGGCTGCCAAGATGACCAGCCAAGGAATTGTTTGTTTCATTGTTTCCTCCAAACTATATGAATTGTAGTGCATATTTAACCAAATACCAATAGAAAAAGAACATGAACATTTGGACTTTACCAACCCAAGCCCATCGCGATCTGTGGTGGCTACTCACTTGCCCAAACATCATCGAAAATAGTGGAGCAAGTGGTATAGACACTCCTGAAAAATCCTCATGGTTAGAAGACGCTTGGAATTGGATTCAACGAGATGCCCAATGCCCTGCCAACCTAACACAATGGGTTCAGCACCCCCATCGCCAAAAGAAATTGGGACTCTATGCCGAAGATTTACTGCACTACTACTTGCAGTGGGGTTCACCATGGCACGTTCGTTGGCACGATGTTCAAATCCAAGAGGAACGTCGGAGTATTGGAGCGATTGACTTCATCCTTGAACACAATAATCTGGTTGAACACTGGGAGATGACGGTCAAGTTTTACTTACAGCACAAACCAACTGGTGAGTGGACTGACTGGGTGGGAGCTGACCAACGAGATTCTCTCTACAAAAAATGGTACCACTTCCACACTAAACAACTTCCCTTGGGTAGACACCCTGCCACAATTTCGCAATTGATTCAAGCCAATTTGCCCACGCCACAACAGAGTCGTATCTGGCATTGTGGGATGTTGTTTACCGAATGGAACCAACCCTGTGTTTTACCCAAACCCTCTGCATATGGTACCGTTAATACCAAACAACCTCTGGGGTATTGGATCCGACGACGGGATTTTATCCAACAGTTTTTTAGCCCCAAACACCGTTGGGTCATCCGTCAACACCCCCAGTGGCTGTCCCCAATTGAAACCGCTGATGCCCAGAGCACTGTTGAGATTATGGACACACCGAGTCCACGTGGGTTTTGGATGCTGGCAAAAATGATCGCCCACAATGATGGATGGCGAGAAGAACAGCGCTGGGTATTGGTCGATGATGATTGGGGGCAAAATCTCAACGCCTAATCAATAGCGTTTACCCACACACTTAAAATGGAATATCACCATCGCCGCCCCAACGCGAATCGAACGCTTCACCAAATGAGAAAGAGGTTCCACTTTGACTTCGATTAATTGTCTCTAACGGATCTACGTTCGAACAACCATTCAAAGATACCGTTCGATTTGCACGATCCCGAAACCATGCCTCATCAATCTGTTCGATCGGATTGTCGGATAAATCAATCGTGTTTAAGCGGGTCAGTTCTAGCATTTTTTTAGGCAACGTTTGAACCTGATTGTTGCTTAGATTGAGTTTCACCAAAGATGTTGGTAAGGTGTTTTCTTGTTGAGATAAGACGGTATCAATCTGGTTGTTTTGTAATTGCAAGTCTTGTAACGCTCTCATTTTACGTAAAGATGAAGGTATACTGGTGAGTTTATTACCGGCCAGATCTAACATAGACAAACGAGGCAACGACAGTATCTCGGTAGGCAAAGTCGTGAGTTCACAATTGGACAGTCTAACATCTGTCAACTCATGTAAATGTTCTATAAAAGAATAGTCTTGTAGTTTGAAATTGGACAAATTCAAGACTTGAATCGCAGTTAATCTCGACATCCCTGAGGGAAGAAACAACAATGGGTTATCTGCGAGGTACAGTTGCTGCAACCTCGTCAGTTGCCCAAAACTTTCTGGCAATTCATGAATCTGGTTGTCTTGTAGCATCACATCCTGCAAGGCTACACAATCACCAATTGACTCCGGAAGTGACTCCAAACCACAACTGTTGGCAAAAAATGAGTTCAACCGTCTGAGGCGCCCAAAGGATTCGGGCAACTTATCAATCTGGGTATTGGATATATCCATAGTCTTCAACACCTGACAATTGCCGATATTTTTGGGTAACTTCACCAGTGGACAACCCACGGTATTCATTACTTCCAACCGAATACACTCTGACAAAGACTCTGGCAAAGCCATCACTTGGGTTCCAGTGAGTTCCAACTGTTTTAGATTGGATAACCGTTCCATATTTAAGGGCAGTTCATTGACACTTGTAAACTCAAGATTCAAGAGTTGTAATTTGGAACAGGTCGAGAGTGTCGTTGGACAATTGCGCAAACTTGAGTGTTGAAGATTAAAAGTTTTGAGATGTGGCAAATGATCAAACACATCAGCAACCGAAACAATGTTGGTATGTCGTGCGGACAAGTATTTTAGCGACGAACACCACTGAATACTGTTTGGGATAGAGCGAACACTGGTGTAATCAATACACAAGGTATGCAAATTGTAATTTTGCGCAAAGATATCGATTGAAGATAAACGATGGTTTTGGGACAGGTTTAAGTATTGAAGAGAATGTAGATGCCCAATACTGTCAGGTAAAAAACGCACATTATTGTTACTGAGATTGAGGTATTCTAAATGTGTACATTGATCAATGTGGTCGGAAATACTACTGACCTGATTGTTTTCTAGATGTAACTCTCGTAGATCATGCAACTGTGCAATCTCTTTGGGGATTTTATTAATTTTGTTGTCGTGTAAATCCACAAAATACAATCGGGGAGCGTTCACTTTAGACAACGGCCAATTAACTAAGGCATTCTCAATCAAATTCAAGGTTTGTAAACTGGGTGCCCAAGCACATTGATCATCGGAATCCGGTAATAATGTGGAGAGAGCATTTTTCGATACATCCAAATCGCGTAATGACAATTGTGACAACCAAGATATCGGAATCTCACGTAAACGGTTGGAGCGCAATATCAACGTATGAAGATTGGGCAGATTAATTTCATTGGGTAAGGTATGCAATTGCATTCGACTCAGATCAAGAACCTCCAATGATACCATCTCCAACAGAAAAGATGACAGTTCGGCGATTGGATTTCGGCTCAATCGCAATTCTTGAAGATTCTGAAGAAGCACAATGCCTTCAGGGACTTCCTTAAATTGGTTTTGCCCCACATGGAGAATCTTCAAATTGGGAATGGTAGCAATGGTTTCAAATAAGGACATCAATGAACAACGTGTCAGACCGTTCAATTTATTTTTGTTCAGAATCAAGGAACGTAAATTGGTCATCTCCTTGACGGAGGCCGGTAATGAATGCAGGTTATTTTCTGACAACGACAAAACATCCATCTGTAATTTACTGATACTGTCAGGCAGTGTACGCAAATCATTTCGCTGTATACGTAGGGTAGTGAGTTCTTTAAGATCTCCTATGTTCTGTGGTAGTTCGGTCAAACGATTGTCGCGAACATCCAACAATTTGAGCTTCGATAAAGTACAGATTTCTGGTGGCAGTTTGGACAATTTATTTTTCCACAGCATCAACTTTTCGAGATTTTTCAATTCACCAATCTCCGGTGGCAGTTCGGTCAAACCCGTACGAGCCAAATACAGTTCCGTGATTTCCAATGGTGGTGTTTCGATGTTGTGCTCTAGTAACCACTGCGAAATTTGAAGTGCATCCGTTTGATGTACATTCATTTTATGTTGGGGTGTTGCTTGGTTGGCAGTGGTGATTAAGTGATGAACCACTGTTTTTGTACATTTTTGTTCTACAGACATGATGCTCTCCTCTTTTCATTCTTGCTACGAATACAAATTCCTCTTTCGGAAAGAAAAGATTGTATCAACATCCGAAATCTGACCGTTCATTCGTATAAAGACAGAATGCCCAACCAAGGAGATCAGATGAAGAAAATACGCCGTTGTCAGAATGTACGAGAATGTTTATGTTGGTTGGATGACCGCATCCCAGGTTTTTGGAATTTTGCCACCCAAAAACCCCTCTCCCCAGAAGAATATAGACGTGTCACCGAAACCATCAACCGAAAATGGCCTCTCTTTACCAAGATGTACCTGCGCATCAGTCAACTCAAACAAGCAGCAAACTGGAGTACGGAAGATACCTGCTACAATGGCTTGTTGATGGGTGCTTTTGAACCCGCTACAACCCAACGTGACCTCCGTAAGGTAATCACCGGTCGTCGTCGTTTATGAGGAGTCACCTCTCTCAAGTTTCTTGTGTTGGAAGTTTCAAGCGACAATCGTGACTCCAATCCACTGCTTCAAGCACAATGTATTCATTGTGCTTTTTTAATTTCATTTTCTGTGTAAAAGCGATCCGGTCTTATTTTTGGCGCTCGTTTTAATATCTTGGATTTACAAAAAACATGGTTGATTTAAATCCAAAAAAATATTTTTTCATTCTTACACAAGGAAATCGTCATGGCTTCACGTCCAGTATTCGTCCCCACATCTCAGTCTCCCTTTGTCAGCACACAAAACATTGAATTCGAATGGGTCAAGGGAATGGTTAAAGCTCAAGTTCGCAAACGGGCTTTGTCTTTGCACTCTTTTGCCGCCAATCATGGTCTGGAAAACCTGTTGGAAATCTCCACTGCCTCCAACACTGAATTTGGTGTTTCACTCAGTGCTTTCAATCTTCAAGTCACCATCAATTTGGGTTCTGAAGAACAACCAAACCTCCACACCAACTCGGTCGAAGCATTTTACCAATCTGCAAAGGTTGGTCTAAATTCTCAACATCAAAAAGTCGGTCCTCATCCTGAATGGCTCACTTTGGGTTCATCCGAAAAGGTCAAAGCAGCCATCAAAGCAACCAACATCTCAGAAATCAATCTGTTTAAATATGGGGAAAATGTCTGGCCTGCCCAGCCCATCGAAAGTTTCTTCACTTGGCTCTATATTCAGGGGCTCATGCAAAAAGAAGGAACGCTCGAACAATTGGCAAAATTCAATGGTTTCACGGATATATATTTTAATCCGAAGAAAACAATAAACTGTCAAGCAAGGGCCTCGGCAATGGCTGTTTCTTTGTTTAACAGTGGTCAACTGGAAACGGTCATGAAAACGCGGAAATCATTTTTGCTGTTTTGCAAAGCCAATCCCTCTGGTCATGTGGGTAACGAAATCTCCAAAAAATCAAAGAAATAAGGTAATCTTGTTTTCGCACCGAAGGTCACTCTTAGTGGCCTTCTTTTTACTCTAAAGTAACATTTTTACAGGAGATATTGTGATGGCTAATAAAATTGTTTTTACTCCTTACAACCATCGTCCTTATGTCTTGGAACATCGAATTGAATATGAATTTCAACCCGGTCTGAATAAAGTCATCGCCCAAAGGAACTCGGCGCGGGTCTCTCAAAATTGGTGTACACAACCCAACCGTACACCACCCTTGGAAATCTCAACCGCGGGCACCTGTGCGTTTGGTCGTTCTCTCAGTGCTTTTAATCTCAATGTCACATTGGAGGTGAATGGTCAACAGATCACCCGAACAGTGGAAGCTTGGTACCAAAGTGCCAAAGTATTCAAACATGCCAGTCCAAATCACACAGCTGATCAATTTGCCTACTTGTTTGATCTTCCCGGTGGTCGATTGCTGAAGCCAAAAACTGATGTCAAAGCCAATCTCGCCCTCCTATTGGAAAGACACATCGAATTACCAACCGATGTCAAAAGCAGAAACAAAATGATCACGACTCTTCGTAAAGCATTTGTGGAGAAACACTTTGCATGGGCACACACCAAAGCATTGAAAACCGTCTTAACACCTGTCATCTTTGCACAAGAATTTTCCAAAGACAGTACAAAATCATTGTCCATCAATACGGTTGCCATGAACAAAGCAATCAATAAAGTCAAAAGGTATCTCACAGCACCCGATAAAATGAATACCGCCCTGGGTAAACAACTGGAAAGTGTACTTGGTACCGACATCGAATATCTCCCTTATGATGACAACATCTCTCCCCAAGAGAATCGAAGTCGCAGAGATCACGCCAAAAAACTCATCGAACAGTGGATTGAAATAGAACGAGAGCAATACAATCAACAGTGGGTTCGTCGAATCCTTAAAGATCAACTGTATTGTTCAGAGAGTCAAATCAACAACTGGCTAAGCAATGTCACAAAATGGAATTGTCAAAAAATTAACGGTATCTTCCAAAAATATCTCAACCATGAGATTG
The DNA here is from genome assembly GCA_937127265.1 of uncultured Pseudomonadota bacterium. GTDB lineage: Bacteria > Myxococcota_A > UBA796 > UBA796 > UBA796 > CAJWHX01. The sequence goes on along the minus strand of CAKZLX010000663.1, from coordinate 881 downwards.
ATGATGACGCTTGGATTCGAAGTGAACTAGGGGATCATGTCATTACTGCTCGCGGATTTAAGCCAGAGGCGCTCACTCCAGAACAAATCAGTGAACTGCGTACACAGAACATTAAAGGAGAGTTACGACGTCAACGATGGTACAAAATCGCCGACCAATTTCGCAAAGCGTTTAAAGAGGCTTTGTGTTCGGCGTATACAACTTGGTTCCCCAAACGAAACGATGTCCAAAACATGTGGCTTGATGAAACATCTTGGCCGAAGAACTTTTGGGTGCTTGAGAAAAAAAATGCACAGTCGATTACCATTACGATCAAGACACTCAAACTGTGGCAAAACAAATACAACATTCCACTAGCCAAAATCATCTATTGGCTACAAACAGGCATCATTGCCCAAACCGACGCTAGCCAAACTACCTCCAAGGTATTTGGTTTCACCGAAGACGATATCGCACGCATCAATTACCAGTCCGGGAACAGTGAGCCAATCGATAAAATGGACAAGTGGCATCAAGAATTTCGATCTGCCTTACAAATGGTCTTTCAACACCAGAACTTACAGCGATTCCAAGAAGAAAACTTTACCTTCGAACAATTTTTACATAGCCACGTTGATGTGTTGTATGAAAGACTTTTACTGTACCAAAATATAAAAAATACCTATGTTTATTGGGAATGGTTGCATGATATCCAATCCAATCCACTTCCCAAGCAAAAGGATGAAGATCTACCCCATGAAGAGCAACCTGTCGATGAAGAGCCAAAACAAGACGCAATCACGAAACGTGAGGCCAATCAAAAATACATCCAAAAACACATCTATAATTGGTTACGTGGCAATAAGAAACTCAATGCCCAATGTCAAATTCTGTTGGCACGA
>CAKZLX010000662.1 GCA_937127265.1 uncultured Pseudomonadota bacterium | reverse complement strand
TCTTTTTGTTGATCAAGTCTATGGGGCTTGTCGGAAAACCGCGGAGTTTTATGCCAACCGATTCGGGGCTGTTTGTCGTACAATTCCCTTGCCACTTGGGTTGTCTGAGCCTGAGGGTATTGTTGAAGTGATTAAAGCGGCTTGGACGCCCAAGTGTAAATTGCTATTGTTCGATCAGATTTGTAGTCCAACCGGTTGGATCTTGCCAGCTAGCGAGATTGTAGCATTTTATGAACACAAGGGAACACCAGTATTGGTCGATGGTGCTCACTCTTTGGGACAGATACCATTAGATTTAGATACGCTAGGGGCTTCCTATTACGTTGCCAATGCCCATAAGTGGTTGTGTACACCCAAGGGTTCAGCGATGCTTCATGTTCGAAAAGACAAACAATCCAGTGTACATCCCTTGATTGTTAGTCAATGGTTAGATTGGGACAATCCATCGAATAACCCCAGATATAGTCGTTTCCAAATGTCTCATGCTTGGACGGGGACCCGTGATGCGTCTGCTGTGATGACCATACCCTATGCATTGACTTGGATGGCAGCATTACACCCTGATGGATGGAGTGGCTTGCAACAACAAAATACCATACGCGCCCGTGCTTTTCGTCGTCGTTTATCGAGTTTGTTCAATGAGCCGTTGTTATGTCCCGATTCCATGGTTGGGCATATGGGGAGTCTATTGTTACCCAAATCGATCCGAATCCCAACAGGTGGTCGAGTACCGATAGGGCAAGGGTTATCACCCTTGTGGGACATTTTGTATCAACAATATGGAATTGAAGTGGTGGTGTTTCCGTTTGGCGAGCGATTGGTCTTGCGCTTTTCGATACAAGCCTATGTAACCGATCGTGATCTTGACCGTTTGGTAGAGGCATTAACCGATCTTCTAGAGTAAGAAGATTAGACTTCTTTGATCTGCAGTCGATCAGCGATTCCTTCTGCTGTAAATGCTTCAGTTATCAATTCTAGAAAATTAACACCTTGTACATGCCCAAAAGCCGGGTAGATTGGCAGGATGACTTTTTTCAAACTGGGGCAATTCGAGAATTGTTTGTGTGCTTTGGCGATCGCTTGGGCAATCAATTCCGGAGGGTTTCCAAAAGAACCACCCCCAATCAGGGTCAATACCATGCTGGGACTTTGGCATCGCCGGGCGGCTTGGTAGGTACCCTGATACGCAGCATCCAAGAGGAACTGTGTTTTAGATGTAAGGTGGTGCTCATGGGGACGAGGGGCTCGATGGTTCAAGGCGGCAACAAAAACTTGATCGATAATCGGAGGGTTGGTGATTTTTTCCATGTAAGGTGGGGTGCGTTGTCCAAAATAAGCACGAACACGACGATGTAGACCCACTCGAATATGAGGCAACAACTCCGAGGTATTGTAGGTTTGTGGCTCCCTGCCGTTGAAGATCAATTTGCCATTGATCACTGGGAAATGTGGTTTGACCAGTGGATGACCAAGCAGTTCAACCTGTCTGCTAAGGGTTTGTCCCCAAGTATCGGGGGCGGTTTGAGGGTCGTAAAAAGGTGCGTGAATACGAGTGATTGCCGAGACTCCTCCACTAGCACTGGCTGCGGGACCTTGAGTGCTATCGATCGCTAGGTTGCTGACAAAGTATCCGTTGTCAGGTGCGACTTGAGCGTGAGCGACTTCCGCACAATTAAAATTGGAGGCGACTTGAAACAAAGTTTGGTCGTTTGCACGGGCTTGAAGATAGGCGACATCGACATGGGGTTTGCCATGATTGTCTGTGCGAAAATGAACCTCGAATGGAGGGAGGGTTGCAACTGATGGCGAAGTGTGTTGAGAAAGTTCTTGTAGTGAGAACACCGAAAAATGGCCAGCCTCATAGCAGTCGCCAGTGTGCAGATTGCGAATCTGTAAATCACCATTGGGGGCTTGTTGGATGCTATGTTGGCGTTGATGTAGCCATTCGAACTCTTCTAAACCGGTGAGATTTTCAAACCAAGTGTAGGTATCTTGTCGTGTCGTAGTTGGTTGTGGCATGTTCTGGCTCACTCTGTAATCGTATGTTTGGTGGCTCTTCGACCGCTAGTTGAGGTATCATTATCGCAGAGCATCCAGCTTGGTGTTCAGGTTGCTCAAAGTACTTTGAGCTTCACGGTGATTGTTATTCATTCCAAGTTGGCCAAATCGCTGAGGGGTAGGTATTGCTGTGCGTCGATCCATTGGGAAGAGACGCCCACATTCCATAGGTACGAACCCGAGCGTAGGATTGTACATAGGGTCCTTGACTTACTGTCAGTTGGGTATCATACATCCGAATGCCACCGTGGTCGTATCCTGTATTAACCGGTGAACCTTTTGATAGGCTAACCAATGATGATACGGCTTGTGGTGCCGATATCTCGACTAAGGTACCACCGCTGGTGTGGTTTCCATTGCCGCAGTAATACTCATAGCGACGAACGGAGGGGCGGTAGTAATAGGTGATAAGGTCGATTTCTACGAAGTAACTACCCCAGTGACCACTGCATCGCATGTTGAGCAAGGTGTAGGTTTGTGAGTTCGTGGTGCTGGAATTAACAATTTTATCGGTTGTGAACTCTTTGTATCCATAGGACCCTTGGATGGTATCGGTGATTAAAGTCCCGTTGACAGTGAGGTCAGTGGTAGCGGTCACTGCGTCATTGAAGGTTGTTGTGCCATCTACACTGAAGTCACCACCGAGGTTAACGCTATCAGCATCTTCGACTATGGATACCACTTCGAGATCACTCAATTGGGTATCATCATCACCATCGGCTAAATCAGCGGGTAGGTAGGATGTGTAGGAATCTGCAGTCACGATGTCAGAACCATCGACTTGAGAACCAACGCCTAGATTCATGGTTTGATTTTGTACATAGTTCAAGACACCAGCTTGATCTAGTTGGGTGTTGTCATCTCCATCTGCCAAGTCTGCCGGTAGGTATGAGGTGTAGGAGTCAGCTGTCACAATGCTTGACCCATTCACTGTGGAGCCAGATCCAAGATGAACCTGAGAGCCGTTCACATAGCCCATTACATCACTTTGGTTGAGGACAGTATCGATGTCACTAGCGCAATACCATCCACCTTGACCAGTGTCGAATTTAGGGAGATCTCCAGCCTGACAGGCTAGTGTACTGAGGGTATCCATGTCTGTTGCACTGGTGACAATCGGTAGTCCACCAATGGTTGTACCTGTGTTAAGGTCCGCTGCATTGGCACTGATCATTGAGGCTATGTCTGACCAGTCCAGGGTGGCATCCGAGGTGCAGACCCAAATGTTGTTGCCACCCCAAGAGGCGATTTCTCCGACTGCGCAGTTCAGTCCGGCCAAGGTGTCGTTGTCCCCATCGGTGATGTCTGCTGATAAGTAGGCCTCAAAGGAGTCAGCAGTCACGATGTCCGAATTGTTGACTTGCGACCCAGTGCCTAGATTTACCGAAGCGCCATTCACATAGTTCAAGACACCCGTTTGGTCGAGTTGAGTATCATCATCGCCATCATCCAATCCAGGTGGGCGGTTTGGAATGCTGTACCAGTCTGGCTGATCGGCCGGACCAACCCAGTGTCCACTGGCATCGATAACTGGAATGCCGTTGATCAAGACTTCTGTTGCGTTGACGGAACCACCATCTAGGTTTTCTGCCAAACCAGATACTGTGGCATAGGGAACCGATTGAATGGGGTGTGCAGGCGAGAGTGTATCACCATCAACCGAGAGTTCCATCCACAGTGGATAGGCTGTGAGGATGCTGTCATCGAGCGGGTTGTTTTGTTCATCACTTCCCAAATTGACCGAATAAAATCCATCGGTAAAGTCAACAGATACTGATTCTTCCCACAATACAGCATCGGAATCATCCAGGATTCGGAATCGTAAGTCGTGTTCACCATCCAGTCCGATACCGTCCACATCCAGTAAACGACCTTGGTGGTTATATTGTAACGGTACAGCCGAAGCGATAGAAGATAACAATAGGTACAGCATAGTTAGTCCTGAGATGGTTTGTTAATTCGATGGGGTGGTGATTTGCTGTATGGGACCGGGTTCCCAAGTTAGCGATTGGCTTGAAGCTTTAGGAGCCGTGGCAATATCAGATGGTGCAAAGCAAAATACGCCGCGTACAGTTTCGCCTTCGACGACCCCACCACTGGCGCAAACAGTTGTGTTAATGGCATCACATTGCTCTGCTGAACCTGGAAAAATATTGGGATTATCATCATTGCAATCATTGGTGGTGAGTACGTATCCATCGGGAGTAGAGCAGGCTTCTGTGGTAATCTCGTTGTTTCCAAAGCCGTCTTGGTCATTGTCGAGGTAGTAGGTGTTTTGTACACCTTCGTCGACCAATCCGTCACAGTTGTTGTCTAGTCCATCACAAATCTCAACGGCATTCTCATTGATGGCGGCATTGTTGTCATCACAGTCGCCATCTTCTTCAGTAAAACCATCCCCATCCAGATCGGTGGTGGCTTCAATCGGTTCAGTGTTAATTTTGGTTTCGTCCGAGGTACATGACCAGAACAGAAGCATGAATGTCATCGGAAGCATTGTGATTCCTAGTGTGGGTGTATTCTTGTTGGTAATATAGTGTAGCAAATGAGAAACCATTTATATACTTACGATATCCTGATTTCATTGACAGAAGGTCTCTGTACCCAAACTGATTCATGCAGTTAACGTACAGATTTACAGTTCATGGGTCACTAGGATATGCACATCCACAAAAGCATGTGTGGAGACACAATGAAACTACTGGTCTTTGGTGGAACAGGCAATGTAGGACAACAATTGATTCGGCAAGCATTAGAGAGAGGCCATCAGGTACGGGCTGTGGTCAGAACCGAGGATGCTTTTATCTCGCAGGGAAATCTTGAGATTGTACAGGCTTCTATTCTAGAATTATCTTCCACAGATACTGTGCTCTCTGGTGTGGATGCGGTCATCTCTTGTTTGGGGATTCGCAAAGAAAGTCGTTTTGATCCCTGGTCTCGATTGCTTTCTCCGTTGGATTTTACCGAACGAAGTACCAAAATCATGATTGAAGGGATGAAAGAACAGGGTGTTGAGCGTCTTATTACCATTAGTTCGGCTGGCGTGGGGGATAGTTGGGATGAGATTGAGCCTGATTTACAACAAGTCATCGCCACCAGCAGTATTCAACAAATCTTTACCGATTAAGAGAAGATGGAGCAAGTCATGCTGAATAGTGGACTAGATACCCTTGCGGTGCGCCCCGTGGCTTTGGTAGATGGCGACCCAACTGGTAAGGTGGCCATCGTGACGCGTTTTCAGAAAACATCCAAAGTGATGACCGGTGATGTTGCCGTTTGGATGTTGGATGCGGTTGAAAGATCTGTGCCTTTTGTTCAAAAGACCGAGATGATAGCTTCTTTTCGCTGAGACATGGTAAAGAAATCCATGTTGCTTCGTATATCCTTATCTCGGGTAGCTAGGA
>CAKZLX010000661.1 GCA_937127265.1 uncultured Pseudomonadota bacterium | reverse complement strand
CGAACGCCCTTTCAATAGTTTGGTTGCCAGTCGCTCCCACTCTTGAGCTGGTTGCATATTGTCCTCCTTGTATCAGATACATCTCATCCAACCTGCCAATACTTAACCGAAAGTAGTTCAATGTCCCATGTTCAAGCCATCAACTTTTCGAATGACACTTCATATGAAATAGCACAGGAGGTGCGTTTTGCTTAGGAAGCGCGTAGCCTCTGCAGTGAAATCATCGCTTCTTCCATCGATGTATGGAAGGAGAACTTGATTTTGTCTCGAAAAACTGGAAGCTTTGCAATGAAGGTTTTCTTCCAAGAGTTGGCATCGGTGTCATCCCAAACCACAGCAATTTGATCAAAATGACCGTACAATTTGGGAATTTGTTGCACAATGGACAATTGAATCCCACCAGTAGTGACAGGGCAATTGCGAATATCCCAAATCAACAATGGAGTCTGATGGTCAGTACTTTCTTGAATTAAATATTTGATGGTATATTGAATGGTCTCTTTGGTCGGGCTGTCGAGTCGCTTACAATACAACACCCCCGGTGGCAAAACCATTATATTTTGGTGTATTTGCTTGATTAGTTGCGAGGGTATTGTGATACCTTTCATTGTCGATTTCCCACCTTCACCATCACTTCATACGATGTAAAATCGAAAGTTAGATTGTGATGTCTTTCACCACACGCCAAAGGGTTGGTTTTCGAGACTGAATCTCTCTTTCTACATGCAAGAATTTAGCCGAAACCCGCAGTCTTTTCAACCAATCACGGGTGTGATAGGCGTTGGTACTTCGGATAAACAATCGTTGAAGGCTTGATATCCGAGATAAAATTTCTGGGTATTCCACCAAATTGGTCTCCGCAATATTCAAGGTATGTAAAGAGACTAGTTCATCGAACCAGATGGGCAATTGTCCAAGCGGGGTCAGAGACAAATCCAAATGTTCCAAGTGTACCAAGTGCCGAATACAACTGGGCACACTAGACTGTGGACACTGACGAAGTGTTAGAGAGCGTAACCGAAGATGATTGGACAACCACACTTCACTTGAGGTATCAAGTGTTGGTTTGATGCAAAGCAATACTTCTAAACTCTCTACCCACTGGGGTATCTTTGACCAATCACTAAACCCTTCTGGACAGGCCAACCATTGAAGATGTGCGTCTGCCAACTGTTGACAACAAACAATAAATCTCTCGGGAGATACTTGTGTACCATCTATTCCAATGATTCCTTGCATATTAACAGGATCAGGCTCTCCATCTTCCTCTAATACCAACACCCACTGACTTTGACACCAGCGCTCAATGGAAATTCGATGACAACCGCTACTCGATAACCACCCCACTCGAAAATCTGGCAGTTCTTCACCAAACCTGAGGGGTAAATACAGCCAGTCCAAACTGAATGCTTCTTGAAATTCAGGTCGAAAATACACCTGTTCGCAAAAACCTAGATTCAAGAACCGAACCGTTTGCAACCTCATGTTTCCCATCAATGCACGATAAGCCAACAACCATACCTGCACGGTACTTTTTAATTTGGATCCATATTGTCCAGAAAAGCCAATCGGAATATCGTCCTCATTTAAAACAAGGGGTGGTGTTAACCATTCGAGAAAAATAGGCTTTCGTTCAATGTAGCCGGCGATTACATCCATATTGGCGAACAATCGCTCCACATCAACCACATTTAACGCCATAATACATCGCGTGATTGTATCTTCAATTGTTTTTCCCATTCTCCTACTATAACCGGAACTTGAACAGTGAACGTCAACAACAACGAAGTTTTTTGCGGTAGCATTTGCCCATATAACCGTACATCAGATATGATGATGGTACTCTTTCAACCTCCCAATTGAAGGTTCTTATGATTGACCACCCTCCCGGTTCTCCTGCAGAAATTGCCCGTTTTCTAGACATTCAAAAACGACTTCCCGACTTATGGGGAATGGTTAATCGTGATAATCGCGTCGAACACACCATTCTGGTCGTCCCCTCTCTATCTTTGGATCCTAGAGAACTAAACAAAATCAGTGGTGTTCACCATTACGAAGAAAGATTGCTTTATACCTTGATGCTCCTTCGGAACTCGCGAACCAGAATTATTTTCGTCACCAGTCAAGCCATCTCTAGTACCGTCATCGACTATTATTTACATCTCTTGGGTGGCGTGCCCACTGCACACTCTCGACAACGATTGATTATGCTGGACTGTGCGGACTCTTCGAGTGTACCTTTATCTGAAAAAATCCTTCGTCGTCCTTTGTTATTGGAGCGAATAAAACGTGCCATCGGTGACCATCGTCGCGCCCACATGATTTGCTTTAATTCATCTTGGCTCGAACGAACCTTAGCCGTTCAATTGGGAATCCCACTGTATGCCAATGATCCTGCCTTGAACGACTTGGGAACCAAAAGTGGATGCCGAGAAATCTTTCGGGATGCTGGAATTCTGTTTCCAGATGGTTTTGAGAACCTCCACGATCCCAATGAGATCGCTGACGCCCTAAATGAACTCAAAACAAAACACCCCACGATGCGACGAGCGGTGGTTAAACTCAACGATGGCTTTTCAGGGGAAGGCAATGCGCTCTTCTACTTTGATCAGATTGATGCCACCGACCCCATCGAACGTAGAAAACAAATACTCGCCAGTCTCCCAAACCTTAAATTTGAAGCCAAAACCGAAAATTGGGACAGTTTCAGTGGCAAATACCAAGACATGGGCGGTGTGGTCGAAATGTTTGTGGAGGGAGAACACAAACTGTCACCATCCAGTCAATGCCGAGTGAATCCAATCGGTAAAGCCGTCCCAATCTCTACACATGACCAAGTTTTAGGCGGCTCCACTGGGCAAGTATTTTTAGGGTGCACCTTCCCAGCAGCACCATCCTATCGACTCGAAGTACAAGAGGCCGGAATGCGAGTTGCCGAAGAGTTGGCCAAACGCGGTGCACTCGGTCGATTTGCGACTGATTTTGTCAGCGTACCAAAAACTGATGGACAAGGCTACGACCACTACGCCATCGAAGTCAACTTACGAAAAGGTGGAACCACCCATCCATTTTCCACCCTACGATTTTTAACAGACGGGTCTTACGATCCCGAAACTGGTGAGTTCTACGCCCAAAATGGACAAAGCAAATGTTATTTTGCCTCCGACACCCTCCAATCTGAAAACTTCAAAGGTCTATTCCCCTCTGACTTAATTGACATTGCCCTGTTTCATGACCTCCACTTTCACAGAAACACCGAACGGGGAACTGTTTTTCATTTGATGGGTGCACTCAGTGAGTTTGGAAAATTAGGAATGGTCTGTATTGGAAACAATCTCAAACAATCTAAATTTCTATACAAAAATGCCACCAAGGTTCTCCATGCTGAAGCAAACAAATTACAAGAACAAGTTGTTTTGCCTCCACATGCCTAAAACGTCTTTACCTTATCAATATTGGGGATATTTACCATGCCTACACGTCTGATTCCTTTCATGATGACCACCGTAGTTGCCAGTCTAATCGGCTGTGCTTCTGACAACGAAATCTCTGTTCAACGACAAGAATTGCGTACTGATGAAGATACCTACAACATTGATATTGTAGCCGTTGGAGAACGACAAACGATCCCTATCACTTTGCAAAGCGTCGGTCCTGGAAGTGTGACCATTTATAGCATCACCTCTTCAGACCCCGATCACTTCGTTGTGTTGCCGTCCTGGGCACAAACGGATTCTGACGGGGATGGCGTTGCCGACCAACTCAAATTACAACGTGGTACCGAAAATGATCCCACCCAAGAAATTGTCGAAGTCAATTTTCGACCCGATGCCGATGGCTTCTTTCGTGGCCAGTTAACCATTCTGTCAGATGACTCCACCACAACCGAACGTACGGAAGATGACAAAGGAATTATTCGGGTTGCCATTCGAGGAATTGGACGGGTACCCTGTGCTGAAGTATTCCCTAAACAAGTCGATTTTGGACTTCGACCAGCCGGCGGATACTTCTCGGAAAGTCTAAGTATTCGCAACTGTGGAGAAGCCCCTCTCACCATTTCCAGTTTCCAAGTGGACGGTTCTTCTTCCTTTTATGGTGCCTCCGCAACCCCAATTTATATCTTTGAAGGCGAAACCAAACAGGCAGAAGTCGCGTGGATTCCCAGTTCCAACAACCCAGAATATGCAGACTTGGGAATCACCATCAACGACCCCAACTTCCCCGAAGGAATACCCTTGATGGGTAATGACTGTGAAAATTCCAAGCATAGTGATTGGGATGCAGATGGAGATGGGTGGCGCTCTTGCTTGGGAGACTGTGACGATACTGATCCTGAAGTACACCCAGGTGCTTATGAAGTTCCAAACAACAAAGATGATAACTGCAATGGTGATAAAGATGAAGCATTTGACGAGACTGTCGATCTTGATTTCGACGGTTTTTCTCCTGCTGAAGGTGACTGTGCTGAAGGTGATCCCAATATCAATCCAGACATGGAAGAAACCCTCAATGGATACGATGACAACTGTGATGGGTTGATTGACAACAATACCGATGGCTATGATGACGATGAAGATGGTCTCACGGAACTTGAAGGCGACTGCGATGACAATAGTGCCGACGTACACCCTGATATCGAAGAAGTTGAAAACGGCATCGATGATAATTGCAACGGATTTATTGATGAAGGTTCTGAAGCCTTCGATGACGATCGTGACGGTTTCTCAGAAGCAGAAGGTGACTGTGACGATCGAGACCCTTGGGTATGGCCAGACAACACAGAAGATTGCGATGGTGTAGACAACAATTGCGATGGACAAATTGATGAGGGCGAAGACGGAACCGAAAATGGCGCCTGCTCTTTTATCGTTGAACGTGAAGAAACCCAAACCATTGAAGCACCACAAGGTGGTTGCAACCAATCTGGTGGTCGCCTTAGTTCGCTGGGGTGGCTCCTGTTGCTGGGTCTACTGATTCGACCTCGTCGGGAACAATGATCTTCACATCGCTCATTTCTCTCAACAACAGGCGTTGCATCGAGCGTGCCACATCGGTTCCTTCATAGGCTCGTTTATGCTCCAACGCCCACAATACGCGTCCATACTGAACTTCCAATTGCAAAGCACTCTCTGGATCTGCCTCCCGTAATACAGGCCACACCTCTTTCATGGTAGTTTGATTGAGGTGTTGCAACGATTCATAGGCTTCAGGATACTTTTCTTGTTGCCACAATACATACCCGCTGGACAGTTCCTGCTGAACCTCTGCCATCGTGACATCAGTCACGCCAACAGACTTGGATTCAGAAAGGAGGGTTGGGGTATTAGAACAGGCGGCAAAGATCGATGTTAGGGCGAAGGACATGAACGACACCAAAAGAATAAAATCATTGAGGGATTTATCTAGAGAAAAAAGAGGATTTACCTAGACAAGTATAGAGGGGTGAATACACTAAATACAACACAAAGGAGGATTACATGCAACGTGAAAAATTTACCACCATGTCTAGAGAAGCATTGCTAGCCGCTCATAAACTTGCTCAAGAACGGGGAAATCCTGAAATCCGTCCCGGTCACATTTTATCGGGTCTATTGTCTCAAGAGAAAGGTATCGTTGGCAATTTAGTCAAGCAGATTGGTGGCGACAACTCTCAAGTGCAAAGAGAATTGCAAAGTGTACTGCAAAGATTCCCGTCTTCTTCTGGGGGGGGTAGTCCTCGTCAATCGCGTGAAATGGAACAAGTAATTGAGGCTTCACACAAAATTGCCAGCCAGTTTGGCGATAGTCACGTCACCAACGAGGTGCTGTTTCTGGCTATCAGCCAAGTCCGCTCCTACACCCAACAAATGCTGAATGATCTCGGTATTAACACAGGTCGTATCCAAGACGCTGTGGAAATGGTACGCAAAGGTAGAAAAGCACAAGGTGAGGATGCCGAAAACAATTATGAATCCTTGGAAAAATACACCCGTGACATGACCCAAGATGCACGGGATGGAAAAATCGATCCGATCATTGGTCGAAATGATGAAATTCGTCGCACCCTACAAGTTTTGTCTCGACGAACGAAAAATAATCCTGTACTCATGGGAGAACCTGGCGTTGGTAAAACAGCCATCGTTGAAGGAATCGCCTCACGGATTGCCACCGATGATGTTCCTGAGTCCCTCAAAGACAAGAAAGTATTGAGTTTAGATTTGGCGGCTTTACTGGCTGGTGCAAAATACAAGGGTGAATTTGAAGAACGACTCAAAAGTGTGATGAATGAAATTGAACACAGCAATGGAGAGGTCATCTTATTCATTGATGAGATTCACATGATGGTTGGAGCCGGAAAGTCAGAAGGCTCTATGGATGCTGGAAACATGCTCAAGCCCGCACTTGCTCGTGGTGCTTTACGCTGTATTGGTGCAACCACACTCGATGAATATCGCAAGTATATCGAAAAAGACAAAGCTCTTGAACGACGTTTCCAGCCTGTCTTTGTCGATGAACCTACCGTAGAAGACACAATCGGGATTCTTCGTGGTATCAAAGAGAAATACGAAGTCCACCACAACATTCGCAT
>CAKZLX010000660.1 GCA_937127265.1 uncultured Pseudomonadota bacterium | reverse complement strand
CTGGCGGACTCTCGGTGGCCAATTGGTTCTTTGCCTTGTTCTTTTTGAAAGAAACCAAATCGGCTGATTCAACCCACAAAGCCCGACCGATTTTTGATGTGGAAATGTTTAAGCGTTCCAAACAATATCTCAACGTGTCCGCAGTGCTTTGGATTACAGTGATTTATACTACGGCGTTTGCTTTGATGGAACAGGCGATCGCTCTCTATATTGAGCACGTTTGGATTACTGATCAAACTTTGAGCATGGAAGAACGGATTGAGGCGGCTGGTTGGAAGACTGCCAATTATCTGGTCATCGTTGGAGTAACGGCGATCGTTGTACAGGGTGGGCTAGTCCGACCGTTGACCAAAAAGTTTGGCGAAGTCTGGATGACCCGTGTAGGGATAGGCTTTGTGGTGCTGGCCATTGCTGGAATCCCACTGTTGGGTGAAACCGAAAACTTTATGTTGTTTTGTATAACTGCGATTGTGATGGCATTTGGAACCGGCCTCTTGAACCCCGCCAAGTCCGCATTGATTTCTCGGGGTGCCCCTGATGATGAACAAGGTGCTGTATTGGGGCTCAATCAGTCATTCGCGGCGATGGGTAGGATGCTCGGGCCTATTTTCTCGGGGATGCTCTTTGAGTGGTTTGTTGGCGCACCGTTTTTTAGTGCCGCGGGACTGTTGTTGATTGCCAGTTTGGTGGCGATGCAGTTGCGACCACCCGAAACTTCACCCAGCGTACAGACGGAATCACAAAGTGTGACTTAGGGTTTTCTACGACGTATGCGTGGTTTGACCCCTTGTTTCTGGGTAACCGCAACACTTTTCTTTGGTTTGGTTACTGCTTTGGCAACGAAACCTTCAGTGGCTTGCATTTCCGATGACGGTGGTAAGGACAGGTCGTATTTCCAGCCACCGCGTCGGTTGTCTCGCTTGATACTGTCGACATAGACCAGCAACGGTTTACCCGATTCAAAGATCAGATCATCGCGGTCACGATACTTCGATTGGTGCAAGAGTCCAGAGTCACCATTGGGTAAACGGATAAACATACCATAGTCGGCGATGTTGTTGATGATCCCATCTACAAAAGTATGTTCGGTGACGCCTTCCACGGTAACACTTTTAGCCAAGAACCGTTCATTGTAAGCGTTCGAGCGAATCTCTGGGTAGATAGTATTTAACATTTGGTGGTAGATTCCGTAGCGCAATCCCATTCCGTTAACGATCATGGTGCGGATACCGACCCTGTCCATGACTTGGAGAACCATTCGCAAACCAAAGAATTTGACCAGTCGTTCACGGGTTTTCTTGTGGATGTTGGTATCATCAGCATAGCGGGCAAAGTGGTCTTTGAGTTCACCGACTGTTGGGAAGTCGGCGGCCAGTCCATCGGCCAGGTTTTGCTGTTGTTCAAACAATTGTTCATAGGTCAAAACGATACCGTGTTGTTTTTTGTTTGAGTTGCGATTGGTGGCTTTGGTAATCGCTGAACCAACCCCCACGAGGTAGGTGTAGTCGGTGTTTTGCATCGGTCTGGTGGCACGGTTGACGTGGTCACGATTCAACTTCTGACTGTCTTCCAAGGCGGCTTGCATATCGGTGTCATATTGGGACTGGTTTAAGAAATTGTTCACCGCACTGGTGGTTCCAACCGGTATGTTTGTCGGAAGGTGTTTGTTGTCGTCGTCGGTAAATACTTTGCGGCGCATCAATCCACTGTCGGTTCTTTCAAAGGTACTTAATTCGGTAGAACCACCTCCTTGATCCATCAGTACCGTAAATCCGGTGAGGTTTACATTTTGGGGAAGATTCCAACGAAAACCAGAGAAGGTGGCATCGGCTTCATCGTTTCGATCGAGGATTTGGACATTGAGGTCGAGCAGTTCTTTGAGTTTACTGAGAATGAAATCGCGATTTTTGGCACCACGAAGAGCGGCAGTCGCTACACAGTGAAAGATGTCGACATCGTGTTTTTTTAAGAAATCTAGACCTTTGCGAATTTCAGGGAGTGCTTGTCTTTCAAAGTCTTCCCAAGGAATCTCCTTGTCGATATTCATCAACTGTCCCAATTCGGTCATAAACGAACGGTTATCACAGGCTGTCCAACTAAATCCATTGCGTAAATTCCGGACATCTGCCACCAATCCTTTGCAGGCACGGGTACTGATTTCCAATACACCAAGTTTCAACGGTGTTTCTTTATCTCCCCATACATTTTCTGGGTCACCAGTGCCTGAGCGACGACCATCGTCAATTTTTTCTGCCCGTTCGGTTTGCATCCGTTTACTTTGTAACGCTTCTAGATCCAAAGATTTGGTGAAGGTGTTGCTGTGTAATTTTTCCAAGAAGGTATAAAGAGTGGCACCCCAAGCAATCAGTTCGGGTACGACTTCTTTGGTAAAGGTATTGAAAAACAAGGTGCGCAATTCGGAGTACATGCTGATCCACAGAGGGTAATAGAAGTCGTCGGCATACTTCCCTTGGGATTCAATTGCCAAAGGATAAGGGAAGGTACCTCGCTTAATGGTACCATCTGTGGCTTGTACAACGGTAAAAGGATCCTTGCCTGCCATCAAGATGCGAAACAACAAAACAGCGATCGAAAACCCTTCGTGCTCGGTATTTCTAGGGGTGGTAGAGAGGTCGACCCTATCCAAGGACGCAGGCAAATAAGACAGAGAGCGTTGAGGGTTGAGGAAGGCATCAAATTGATAGGTGTCGGTGTCTACAAAAAAGATTTCTTCATGGTTGTAAACCCAGATTTTATCCGCATTGAGATCGCCAATTAAAATATCTTCCAACTGTAAATCATTCACATCTCGAAGAATGGACAGTGATAACTCACATAAGTTCACCCGATTCCATGCTGGGAATAGACGTTCTCGGGTTTCTACATCCAAAATACTAGAGAGTGGGTGCCCTTTTGGACGTGTCATCAGGTAACCAACCACCTCTTCATTGGCATCAAAAATCAATTCTTGTGGCCAACAGACATTGGGCATGTTGATTTCGATACTGAGCATCTTTTCCAATTTGGCAATGCTACTGCTGCTTCGAGCTTCGGGGGTGAAGATTTTGGCACAGCGACCGTCATCGACTTCAAACAGTTGGTGGGTTTCTGAGGTGAACATACTGTCTTTCAACGGTAGTGGCGTTTGGTTGGCGATATAAAACATGGGGTGTCCTGTGAAAAGAGGTATCCGAACCACGAGGGTTGGAACGGTCAAAGTATACAGATTACAACAACGATGGTTTCATTGGTGGATTCTGGTGTAAACGGTTTGTTTGTCTCGGTGAGATCGGCTGTCTAGTCTTGACTGTGGGATGCCTATGTTGTAATGGGAAGGGTGACAGTAAACAACGAAGGTGCATGGTACCAGCCTGTGCAAAGTGGATCTCAGATATTTCATCTCGCACTGTATATACAAGATATTTTTTCCACTGTCAAACAGAAAATAACCCTTATAAAATGCTTTTACCCAGTGCCGATTGGATCAGCCATACCGCTAGTTTACCAGTTTGGTTGGAGACGTCCAAAATCGGGTTCAATTCAACCATTTCCATCCCCACAAGACGACCGGTTTCAGCTAGCATTTCACAAATGAGGTGGGACTCTCGTAAGGACAGACCACCAGGAACAGGGGTTCCAACACCCGGTGCTTCACGAGGGTCTACGCCATCAAGGTCAAAGGACAGATGGATACCATCAGTGTTTTTGGAGACATGTTCAATGGCTTCAGCAAAACAGATGGCGGCACCTCTTCGGTCGATTTCGCTCATGGTGTAGACCCGTACTCCGGTACGGTTGACAATGTCACGTTCGGTGATGTCAATGTCACGGGCACCAATGATGGCCACATTTTCTGGTTTCAGTGAAGGAGACTCTCCATTTAAACCGACAAAGTCAGGGTGTCCGTGTCCCAAGAGTGCCGATAGGGGCATGCCGTGTACATTCCCAGAAGGAGAGGTGTCTGGGGTGTTCATGTCAGTATGGGCATCGACCCAGATTACCCCTAGTTCCTTACCTTGTTTTTTGAAATGCGTGGAGATACCACTGATGGTGCCAGCAGCTTGAGAGTGGTCGCCACCCAATACCAGTGGGAAGTGTTGATTTTCCAAGTTTTGCATGACCGTTTGTTTGAGTTCTGTGCAGATTCTTAAAATGTCGGGGAGAAAACGGGCATTGGCTTGGTGGACTTTCAAAGCCTCATAAGACTTTGAGCCAATCGAAGTAATGGTTGAGATATCGTGTCCAATTTTGGTGAGGCGAGGGATTAGTTGGGCCACGTGAATGGCGGATGGCCCCATGTCAGTACCACGTCGTCCGGCACCGAGATCGAGGTGGACGTTGGTAATCGCAATCGTTGTCATACGGTTTTCCTCAGGTGGTTATCCAAACTTTTGTTCTCAATAGATGTATAATGTAACGTGGATGTGGTAGACTGCCATAGAAGAGATATGCTGAATTTTGTCTATGCCAGTATGCTCCTTTTGGGGAGTGGTTGTTCGGATTACAACTTGTTTGAAAAGAATACCGAAGCTGACAGTGAACTGACCCCAGTGCTGTTGATTACCCCGACACCTTTGGATATGGGCGTGGTTTGTGCTTCTGCATTGGACGATACGTTGGGTGAGATTACCTTGCAGAATGTTGGAGACGGTTCATTATCGATTTTGGCATTGGAAACCGAAGGTTGGATTTTGATATCCAATCCCGCTCCAACTGACTTGGCTTCGATGGAGAGTATGACGTTGTCTGTGCGTCCTTTGGGGGAGGATGATGGCGTATTGACCATCTATACCAATGATCCAAATCAAGACATTTGGCAGGTTCCACTGCTCGCTGACTTGGACGTGGCCCCAGAATTGGAACTGGTCTCTCCCGTCAGTGGCGACGTATTGGAGGGCGAAACTCGTTTTCAAGCCACCGTCAGTGATGACCTCGATCCATCGGAATACTTGATGGTACAATGGCGCTCCAACCAAGATGGTCTGTTTTCCACAGGAGAGGCTTTTGCCGATGGAACGGTGGAGACTGTTTGGAATGCCTACCACAGTTCTGGTTACCACAACATTGAGGTCAGTGTGGTCGATTCTTGCAACAATGTGACCCGTGACACCGCGTTGGTTTGTCAACAGTTGACCTATGAGATCGATGCTCTTGATGTGAATACGTGGCAATTTGAAGGTAGTGCCCAGTGGGATACCAACAACGATTGGTTACAACTGACCCCAGCCCAACGGTGGCAAGTCGGTACTGCATTTTCCACGGCCCAAGAAGTACCTGCTGGTCAGGTCGATATTACCTTTTCCTTTTATATTGGGGATGGTACGGGTGCCGATGGCATCTCTCTCACCGCACTCGACGTCGCTCGCCAGACCACGTTTTTGGGCGGTACCGGTTGTGGTATTGGCTATGGCGGGGATGCTCCGTGTACCGATGGACCTGCTTTACCTGGTTGGTCGATTGAAGTCGACACCTATTTTAATGAGGGGCAAGACCCCACTGCCGATGACCACTTGATGTTTACCTTTGATGGTGATGTGGATGACCCGGCTGTATGGGTGGCCTTACCTGAAATGGAGAACAACGGTTGGCACACCATGTCGGTTCGCATACAACAGCCCCACGTCGAAGTCACGCTGGACGGTGTCACCTACATCGACCAAGACATCTTCGGCTTCTATGACTTTGATGCCTATGTAGGGTTTACCGCGGGCACTGGGGACTATACCAATCAACACCTGATACGGGATTTGGTGATTTATGAGCAACTATGCTTTGACTAAAAGTGTATTTGCGTTGTCGTATTCGCAACCTGTCAACGTTTATAAAAGTTCGGATACTCGAGTATACCTCACTTTGATATCCTGTTGACAGGTTGTGAATTCGCCATCCACTCTCCACTTTGAAATTACGTACCTTTTGTATATACGGTGTGCTATATGGAGTTTTGGGGGCTTTTAGGGTGAGTTGTGGACTGGTTTGTTTTTGTGGGTGGGTTTGTAAGATGTACACAAAGATGGCATAGAGTACATCACCTCGTTGGTCTCTTAATTGTACAAACTCGGTGTC
>CAKZLX010000659.1 GCA_937127265.1 uncultured Pseudomonadota bacterium | reverse complement strand
TAAAGTACATCAAGAGCAACACAAACCATTACGGATTCTCTTGTCTGCTTTTACCCATGCCGCTATCAACAACTTACTCAATGGATTATCCAAACGACTATCCAAATTAAACATTTCTATTCCAATTTACAAATGTGGAGAGCAACCAGTATTAGATGACAAAGCCAGAGTACCAATTCTAGATGCTGAAGACTTGTTGGAATTCTCCAAAATTACCAATGAAAACGACATACTAATCTATAGTGGTACATCCTATGCATTTGGAAAAATTGTAAAAGAAACTAAAAAAAATCCCCATGCACCGATTGATTACCTAATTATTGACGAAGGTAGTCAAATGACAGTTCCGCAAGCGGCTCAAATCTGGCCTTTATTGAATGAGCACACACGCATTGTACTGGCAGGAGACCATTACCAGCTACCTCCCATCATAAAAGGCGAATATTCTCCCCCTATTGATCAGGAGCCACTGTTAACCCGTTCCATTTTTGAAGCATTGCAATATTCGGATGCCTTAGCCCAAAATAGTGGTGTGCCTTTCAACAATATTGTTTTTCCACTCTTGGAGGGATGGAGAATGAATGAGTCCTTGACGCAATTCTCAAGAGAAAACCTGTATACGATGACCCAACAAGATAAACATAGTGTCGAACATGGCTACAGTCCTGCCACAAACCAAGTAGCCACACAGAAAAGTCCTATTGTACCGCAAACAGATGACTTATTGCGTTTCATTTTAGCCCCAGAACATGCAATGATTCTCTGTATCTTTGAAGAGACCGACCACGTACACGAAAATCCATACGAAGCACATCTATGTACCACTATTACAGCGGCTCTTCGCACATCGCTCAAACAAAAAGACGAAGATTTTGTGGTGACCGATCTTTATCCAGAAACAGAAGATGGCGACCAAAAGTTTTGGAAAAATGGCCTATTCATCGTCTCTCCCCACCACGTTCAAATACGAGAAATCAAACGACAACTCAAAGAAAAACGCCAATGGCTTGCAGAACCATTTGTTGACACAGTTGACAAGATGCAAGGTCAGGAGGCTGAAGTTGTCCTCATCAGTTATGGAATCGCCGATGTAGAACAAGCCGAACTCGAAAGTGAGTTCATCTACAATCGAAACCGATTGAACGTGAGTATCACCCGCGCAAAATCCAAGTCGATCGTCATGCTCTCTCGACAATTACTTAGAGGATCAGCTCAGGTATTAAACTCTGACGATGCATCGATAGGCTTAGATTATATGCAAAAACTGGAGACGTGGTGTAAAGATGGTGAAACCGTTCGTTCAACTTATAATGGCAAGAATCTAACGGTTCATAGACGATAATATTAAACAATCTTGGAATCATATTCTAACTGCATCCAAGGTTTTGGAGTGCATTTGTAAATCAACGGACACTCGTGTTACAATTGTATACACCAAACATTGGAGATTTCATGTTGCTTTTGTCCCTTGCCCTCGTTGGCTGTAAATCAATTGAACCTGCGCCCACTGACATTGATGGACTGTCGCACTTCTTTTGGGCACACTACGATGATGAGGATGATGAGGCACTAGCAGAAGGGATTCGCAATGCCTTTGCCGCCATTGATCCCGCTACACTTGAAGAACCCATGAAAGGCTCGATTTCGGATCTGTCTCGCGAAGAATTGGATTTGGTCGGCAAGTTTGATGAACCGGTGGGTGAGTCCAGTGGCGTTTATTTTGCCAACATCGTAAACTGCCCAATCAACGTTGCTGAACGAGGGGTCTATGCCCTCAACCAAGATGAACGGCATGAAGGAGATTACTCGGCCTACAACCGCGAGTACACCACTGATTTGGATGCCTATGAAGCACGCGAAACCAATCTTCTCGGTTGGCACACCACTTACTCGGTGGATCGTTTAGGTGTCAGCATGACAGTGGACATTGATGGTACTATCCGCTACACCCAGACTATTGATGAGGAAACCACCCCGCATGGAGACTTCTTCCTCTCACGGGGCATCTTGACCGATGATGCACTACTCGATGGTAACGACGACGGGACACTCGGTATGTTCCAAGACTACCAATTGGAGGTCTACTTCCCACTCAACGAAAACCAAACCGTCCATTTCTTTACCATCTGGCGAGATGTGCGCTACACCAGTGCCTTGGATTTCTCCAGTGAGTTCTTACAGGACATCGTACTCGATGGTATGGTGGACTGGGACAAAGATACAGAGGCAGAGTGTCAGTAGACTGATATGTAAAAACATCCAAACCACACCTCTGATGGCAATCAGCAATAGACATGGATGAGTCAAGTCGACCCACGCGACCAAAGTATACCCCCACTCGCCTAGACACTCCTAGATGAAAAACGCTCTACCTTCGGCATCATCCAACTCTTGTCATTTGCGATGATGAGACTACTCAAAGAAAAACAAAGGCTTCAAAGGTTCACTGCTATTCTGATTTTTCAAACCTTTTTGAATATAGTTTGGTAAATGTTATAGACACATATGACGTTTATCCTCTCCTTTCCCTTGTTCGCACTCTATTCGCTACTCGGGTGTGCACAACAATCGGAACCCGTATCACAAATTGAGAATCCCCTACCGGCTTGTAATGACTATACCCATGACGCCAGTATCTACGGATATTGTGTCTATAAAAACGCTGCAAGCATCACAGACTTACAAAGTATGGGCACCTATTGTGACCAAGCAGTAGAATGGCGCGAAGATTGTCGGCAAGTGTGGGTAATCAGCCATATCGATCAAGAACCCTTAGAAACGCTACTCCATGTCTGTGGGCAAAACTACGACTGTGCCTTACAATTGCTCGACAAAGCACCCCACAACGATGTCCACATCCAAATGGAACGCTGTATGGAATATGCTGGACATTACAAACACGATTGTGTAATGCACGCCGCGCAGGCTTGGTATTTTGACTGGCCCCCAGCAGAAGAAATAAAACGCGTTGCCAAACAACCCGCCCCTTTTGCCGAACAAATTGGAATGTATATCGCAGCACGGGTTGCTTGTGATGGCGTTGGTTCTTGTGATGGGGATGCTGAGATTCAGATGATGTGTGAGAAATATGTCGATATCTTTCAAGACAAGCGTGAATGTCCCAACCAACAC
>CAKZLX010000658.1 GCA_937127265.1 uncultured Pseudomonadota bacterium | reverse complement strand
GTTTGGCTCAAAGAAAGTTGGGCCACCTATTTTGAAAGTGTCTGGATGGAGCACACCTGCGATACCGACCGTCACCACGAAGAATTGATTGCCCAACGAGAATCCTACTTTGGAGAAGTCAAAGGTCGATACTCTCGTCCAATCATGACCCGTGTGTTCGACAGCGCTTGGAAGATGTATGACATGCACCTCTACCCAGGTGGCGCGGCACGCTTGCACATGTTGCGCAACAAGATTGGGTCCGACAACTTTTGGAAAGCCACCCGTGATTACATTGAAACCTATGCCCAAAAAGTGGTAGAAACCGATGATTTTCGGCGCAAACTGGAATTGCACAGTGGACAATCCTTGGCACATTTCTTCGACCAGTGGTTCTGTCGAGCAGGCTATCCAAAGATCAAGATCAGCCAAGAACATTTCTCCGACACCAATATCTTGCGACTCAAAATCAAACAAAGCATCGTTGGCGGTCAAAAGGAAGACCCAGCCTTTGAGTTTGATTTACAAATCGCCATCCAAGATCAACATGACCAATGGAGTGAACACACCATCAAAATTGATGAGTTCCACCACACCTTCCGTTTCCCCTGTGCCAGCAAACCCAAACAAATCATCATCGACCCCAACTGCATTGCGGTAACCGAAGTAGATTTTGATCCCGGTTTGGAAATGAACAAAACCATCTTGCATGACAGTCCCTATTGGCACGGTCGTTTAATTGCTGGTCGCAACCTTGCCAAAATGGGAACCACCCTCTCCTTACAAGTATTGGAAGATGCTTTTGACACTCAACATGTGGGCGTTCGTGCGGCACTTGCCAAAGGACTGGGTAAATGTAAACACCCCAAAGCCCGTCAACTGTTGAGCAAGTGGCTGGAAACCGAAAGCATCGCCCAAGCCCAAGCCAGCATTGTACAAGCATTGGCATCACACCGTTCAGCAAACGCTGCCCTTGCTTTGGAAACCTGCGCCAATGACACCGAAAAATCACACCGTGTTCGTGGTTTGGCACTGACATCTCTCTCCAAACTCGGTCGTTTCAGCAAAGAGTCACTGATTCAAGACTACACCAAAGACAACGGCTGGCGACACTCTTTACGAGGGCATGCCATCAATGCTCTGGGTAACCTCCATAGCGAATCTGCTTTTGACACCCTCAATCGGGTCGTACTGGACCAGTCTGAAGCCTATCGGACCCGTGGAAATGCTTGTACAGCACTGGCATCCTGCGCCAAGAAGATCTCTCCCTTGATGGAAGCACGTGCCAACCAAACCTTGATTGATGCCCTACAAGATCCCCATCCGCACGTTCGTCTTTGTGCCGTCAATGGCTTGAAAATGTTGGGCAAAGGAAGTTCGATTGGTGATTTGGAAGCTGTACGATCTCAAATCCCCGTGCAAAATGCCCCTGATATCACCCGTGCAGTCAAAGCCTGTCAAAAAGGGTCGGGCAGTGCACCGAATTCCGCGCTCTCCAAACGCATTGAGAAACTGGAAGAAGAAAACCAAACCCTCAAGCAAGAGTTGCAGGACATCAAGGCCCAATTGGATGTGAACAAGGATGGTGAGTAAGGGTTGGTCAATCGAACAGAACTCTCGGTATACTAAAGACTAAAAACACCTTTTCCCACAGTAAATCACAACAGAATTCTGTTTTGCTTTTTCAAGTCGAAATGAAATGAGATACACTGTGTCTATACAATAGAGACGGAGAGACGTATGATGTCATTATGGATACTCACACTCGGACAGTTCATCGCTTGTAAAGGTTGTCAAGACACCAAAGTGCAAGACATCGACACTGGGGAGATTGAAGAATTTTCCAACAACTGGGGTAAGTGGTTGGACATGGCACAAACCCCCGAGGGACAACCTGTCATCGCCTATTACGACATCACCCACGGTGCTTTAGGACTGGCCACTGGTACCCTGAACGGCACGGCTGTCAGTTGGGAGCACCAAGAGATCGATGGATACCCTAACGAACAAGGGTTGGACTCGGGAGATCGAGGTGCCTATACCTCAGTTGCCGTCGATGATGCTGGAACCACTTGGGTTGCCTACTACGATGCCAGTCTCCAGACCTTGCGCTACGGAACGCGAAGCACTGACGCCACCGAATGGACACTGGGTGTAGCCGATACCGGTGGTGGTGGAACTCCCGATGCTGGATTGTTTACCGACATGGCATTGGATGCTTCTGGACATCCGGTCATTGCACACTATGATCGTGGACGAGGCGAGTTGCGGGTCACCCACTGGAATGGCACTGCATTTGCTGGCGAAGTGATTGATGCTGGAGAGGATGCCGAAGATGCATCGGGAACAATACCTGCCGACACCGGAAAGTTTGCCGCCATCGCCATCTCTGAAGGTATGGAATACATCGCCTATTATGATGCTGCCGGAGCCAACCTGATGCTTGCCAAAGGGGTTGCTGGCTCATACAGTACCGAGGTAGTCGATGCTGATGGCGATGTGGGTCGCTGGCCATCAATTGCTGTCGTCAACGGCACTATTCACATTGCTTACCAAGATGTAACCGGTGAATCTGTCAAGTTGGCTACTGGTACACCTGGCGATTGGAACCGTACAGTGGTCGACCAAGGAAAACTGGTTGGGGCTGATACTGCGATTTTAAACAGTGCCAACGGGATGATGATCGCCTATCAAGATTCTTACAACAACGATCTGAAATTGGCAACCCAAAATGGTGATACTTGGAATACAGAAAGCTTAGGTGGTGTTGATGGAGTAGGAGCACTTGGTTTCCACAATGAACTGATTGAGATTGATGGCACCGGTTTTGTTGCCTCTTACAACTTCACCACAGAAAAAGCATGGTTCTCACCTATAACTCCATAAAATTAGACACAGTAACCAATCTACCCAATGGGCTCACCAAACAAAAATTTAAGGAGACAAGATGCTAGCACTATGGTGTCTGTTGATGACAGCGATCGCAGGAACAGTAACGGTAGACGTTTTGGATGTTGGGCAAGGAGATGCCATCTTAATTCGCTCTCCTGAAGGAAAGAGTGTTCTGATTGATGCCGGCACTGGAAAAGTCGATGTTGTCCCAATGCTCAAAGCCCGTGGACTGACGGAATTGAACATGGTTATTGGAACCCACGCCCATGCCGATCACATCGGTGGCATGGATGAAGTTTTGGATGCCATCCCCATCAAGGTCTATTTGGATAACGGTATGCCCCACACCACTCGTACATACGAAAAAGTGATGGCGTTGGTCGAAGCCAAAGAGATTCGCTACATCGAAGGAAAACGCGATCAAGAGTTCAATCTTGGCAGTGAAGTCAAATTGCAAGTTCTGCATCCCCAAAATGTTTTGTTGCGAAATACACGTTCCGATCTCAACTCCAATTCCGTCGTCATTCGAATGACCCACGGCAACAATTGCTTTTTGTTCACTGGTGATGCTGAGGAACCGACTGAACACCAGTTGGTACAACAAGGAGTCGGAACCTGTGACGTACTCAAAGTCGCTCACCACGGTTCTAACCACTCCTCAACCAATCACTTCTTACAAACCGTACAACCAAAAATTGCGGTGATTTCACTGGGAGAGGACAATCGTTACGGCCACCCAGGTGAAGAAGCCATGGCGCGTATTGAAAAAACCGGTGCCGAAATCTATCGCACTGACACCATGGGCACAGTCACCATTCAATCGGATGGTAAAAATATCACTGTCCAAACCAAAAAAGAAGCGGTGGTACACAAAGTTGATCACGGTACTGTCAAAGAAATTGCCAAAGTCACCACCGATACCACAGTCATTTCCGATGTCGGTGGCAAGTTTGATATCAACACCGCCACCCAAAGTCAGATCGAGTCGATCAACGGTATCGGTCCCAGCAAAGCCGCTGCGATTATCGCTTATCGTACAGAACACGGTCCCTTTACCAACATCAATGAACTAGACAAGGTCAGTGGTATCGGTCCCAAAACAGTTGAAAAAATTGCCCTCAAAGCCTACGTACTCGCCCAATAGTTTGGAGTTCCCATGCCCACTTTTATCGTTGACCGCATTGAAGGTGACACCATGGTTGTCATCAACCAAGACACCGTAGAAACCTTAGACCTACCCCATGCACTTGCCCCAAACCTCAAAGAAGGCGATGCGTTCTCGATTTCTCAACAGGACACCACATCCAAATTGTCCGAAGCAGAAGAAAGACTGGCACGACTCAAAGCCAAATCACCCCAACCTTCCGCCGGTGATATCATCGATTTATAAACCCCATCCTTATATGACAGAGGTATTTATGCGCTTGTTCAAATTTCTCAGTATCCTTACCGCCACCTTGACCTTTGGTCTTTCTGAAGCCCAAGCCGTGGTCAACATCAACACTGCCGATGCCAGTGCACTCACCGCATTTAATGGAGTTGGTCCATCCACCGCCCAAAAGATCATTGATTATCGAACTGCCAATGGAAACTTTGCTTCTTGTGATGATCTCACCAAAGTAAAAGGGATCGGACCCGCTACACTCGACAAAATCAAACCAGACTGTACAGTGGGTGACGTTTCTGAATAAACTGTGCCATCTCGATTTGACAGGTGTTGTATCCCAATGAATGCAACACCTTTTTCTGTATCTTGGCACCACTATTGGGTTTCCGATTCCACCGATGGCAACCCACCCAGATACAACAAATGATTGCTGGTACAACCTGCGCAGGTCACAAAACCCACCCAGTCCAACAAACCATCGCGGTTCCAATCTCCAACACCCTGAAAGCGGATCTCCTCCAAAGCAGATAGTTTCATTGTCACACAAGGATTATCGTCCAGTCGAACGACATCCCCCGATTCTTGTAAGGCAAAAATCGTTTGTGCTTCCTTTAACTGACCAATCAGCAATCGTTTCACGTTGGCGATACGGGATACAACCTGGGGACTGGACACTGACAAATTGGGCAAGACCTGTCGCTCCATAATGCGATCTTCATCCAAATAAAGCAATCGTGAGGTGCCAGGAACAAAGGTCACATCAGGTACCATTACCAATGAGGTGTGTCCCTTAAAGCCCTCCGCAGAACCCAAACGATATTGTACATTCTGTTTTAAGCCAGGTACGGTAAACAACAAATCCAACCAGCCATCTTGATTGATATCAACCATCGCCCCAGTCAGTGGAGGTGGTCCCTGAAAATCCTCAATCGGATTACTCCATGTTCGAAGATCCAGTTGGACATGTGTTTTGAACAAGGATTCATCTTGATGAAGTGTCACCATATCCAATCGACCATCTTGATTGAGATCTCCAATTAACGGAGGTCTACTTAACCGACCAACATCCACCACAGTCGGCTCTTGAAACGCTCCTCTCTCATTACCCCAATAAATCGAAAGAGACTGATCCAACTGGTTGGTATACACTGCGTCTAGCAATTCATCTCCATCTATATCCATCAAAGAAGCATTTTGAGTTTCTCGTGGTCCAAGCGCCCGAAACTGATGCTGGGTCACCACAAAATCTTCACACAATGGAATGTCAGTGGATACAGTTTCTACCGTTTCTGTTGATGATGGAACCAAAGAAAAAAGTTTGTATCCCAAGGCGATCACTCCCAACAGCAACACCAACAACAAACCGGAAACACCACGTAGCCATCGATTGGTTTGGGCTTGCATCTCCTCAGTCGATAAACCAGAAGGGTGTAAGGACACCGAAGATGATGACTTGGATTTCGATGACAAACGAGATTCAAATCGATGTACCGAATGAAAATCATGAGGTGTGAGGCGTTGGTGAAACGATGGATCCAAATCTTGTAACAGTGCATCTACAGCCGTCATCATCTCTTGGGCAGATTCAAAACGTTCAGTTGGCTCTTCCATACCGGCTCGACGAAACAAATCGACCACTGCACTGGGCCAACCGGCTTCTTGAACACGTTCTCCAATCGCATCCAAAGTCCGTTCAGAAAACAAATCACCCAACAATTTACCAAACAACAACCATTGCATGGTCATCGCCAAACTGTAGGTGTCCGCAGTTTCAGTGACACTTTTAAAAGACAACCTTTGCTCGGGTGCCATAAAGGCAATCGTTCCTGCAAACACACCACTTTGGGTCAACACCATCGACGCATCTCGTAAAGAAGCCAATCCAAAATCAGTCAATTTAAACTGTTTACCATTGGTTGAAATCAGAATGTTGTGGGGTTTGATGTCACGATGAATAATACCGTTGTCATGAATCACCATCAATGCCGAGAGAATTTGTCGGGCCATCTCCAAAGTCATCCACAAAGAAAAAGGCTCTCGTTGTTGCACCCAGTCCGCAATGCTCAAATGACACAATTCCATCACAATACACAATTGGTTCTCATGCTGAAAATGATCGTATAAATGCACAACATTTGGATCAAAGGTGTTTGCCATGATGTTAATTTCTCTCAGTAAGCGACCACTGGGTTCGACCCCCTCTACCATATCGCTCTCTGCCACTTGTAACGGAACGCACTTCATGGCACACTCACGCCCCAAATCCATATCGAGAACCCGAAAGACGTCTCCCATTCCACCTGAGCCAATCTTGGCAATTTTATGGTATCGTTGATACTTATCTGACATAAACGACTTTTATCCCACCATGGAAAAGTTGGCACGGATAGCAATAGGTTCTACCTATACAATTGTCAACATTTACAGATGGGGTTAATTTTAAACACACCGTATATATTTTATTGTCCATCCGAACCACGAGGATTTCAATGCGACTGCTTTCTTTGCTCTCTCTCAGTCTCCTAATTGGTTGTCCTGACCCCAACGCTTCTTCTTCTGGCATGGAAAGTTCTTCCACCAGCACAACCGGCGGATCTGATCCACAAGCCACCAACGGTAACCAAGAAACCGACCCTAGTGCCGCGCGTTTCAACTGTGCAGAAGGCGATGAAAGTTGTATTACCGTTTCTGGCTCTTTGGTCTTTGATGGTACCGTAAATGGCTCGATTCGATTGGATGTCCAAAAGGTTCGCAAAGGCTCAGCACCTGCCTTGGTACACACCGTTGAATTGCAATCAATTGATGAATTTTCCTTTGATGCTCCAAAAGGTGCTGGTAAAATCATCATCACTGGTTTCATCGATGAGGCAGGCGATGGCCCTTCTCCGCAAGACCCACAAGGTCGTTTGACCCTCGAAGTCGGTGAAGAGGCACTCGCTGATCTCAAAATTGAAATGAAATCGGACAATGCACTGGTGCAACCCAAACCACCTGCTGATAAACCTGAAGACAAGTCAGGAAAAGATAACCGTGACGGTAAACCCGCTGATGATGCACAAAAAGAGGCACCTCCAGCCGATGATGCACCACCTGCTGATGATGCACCCCCAGCAGACGAATAAGTCTCCTGCATGTCCAATACACCATTTTTAAGTCTGATTGTTCCTGTTTTTGATGAAGAGGACAACCTAGAACCCTTACACCAAGCGATTGTCGAAGCCTTGGTCGATTATGATTTTGAAGTCATCTATGTCAACGATGGCTCCAAAGATCGCTCGGCACAAGTTCTGGAAACCATTGCCACCGAAGACCAACGTGCCAAAGTGATTCACTTCGTCAGAAATTATGGTCAAACTGCGGCTTTGACTGCGGGTATCCGATCGGCACAAGCAGAACTATTGGTCACATTGGACGCCGACTTACAAAATGACCCTAGTGATATTCCGATGATGCTCACTCACCTCGAAGATGCCGATGTGGTTTGTGGGTGGCGTAAAGACCGTCAAGATGCCTACATTTCGCGAACCTTTCCCTCCAAGATTGCCAATTGGTTAATTTCCCGACTTTCCAATGTCTACATACATGACTATGGGTGTACCTTGCGTATTTACCGTAAGGAATTCATCAAAGACATCCCTTTGTATGGAGAGATGCACCGTTTCATCCCGATTTATGTCACTTGGGCGGGGGCACGATTGATTGAAGTGCCGGTCAAGCACCATCCACGTACCCGTGGTGAAAGCAAGTACGGACTGTGGAGAATTCCCAAGGTTTTATTGGACCTCACCACCCTCAAATTTTTACGCGATTTCTTTGTCACCCCCATTTATTTCTTTGGTTGGCTGGGTATTGGATTCGTAGCGATTGGACTGTTGTTGATGACGGGTAGCATCGGTCTTTGGTGGCAAGGATCTCATCCGCAGTTGGCCGGGTCTTTGACGACACTGGGTCCAATCTTGCTCGGGTTGGGTTTGGTTGAAATCACTTTGGGCATCATTGCGGAAGTACTGATTCGCATGCACTTTGAATTGCAACAAAAGGAACCCTACCGTATTGCTCGACAACGCAACTTTGATACCGATCAAGAGTAAGCCAAATGTGTGGTATAGTTGGTTGGTATAACCCCCAGGGCATTTCCGAATCTTACCGTAAAACCCTTTATCGTAAGACACTGACCGCGCAATTAAAACACCGTGGTCCCTCCGATCAACAACAAATCACCCTCACCAATGATGACAATCTTCCGATTGCAATGCTGGGTACGGCTAGACTAGCCATTGTGGGTGTAAACGATGGTGCCCAACCAATCGCTAGTCCTTGTGGACGTTGGTGGGTCAGTATGAATGGTGAAATCTACAATCACCCCAGTCTTCGTCGAGAGTGTATCGGAAATGGATTTGAACCACTCAATCAATCTGATACCAGTGTTGTTGCAACTTTACTATCTTTTCTTCCCCTTGCCAAAGTAATTGAACGTTTGCGGGGCATGTTTGCACTAGCGATTTACGATACTCTATCCCAAGAAGTCCATTTATTTCGGGATCGGGGGGGACAAAAACCGCTTTACTGGATGCATTTACCTGACCAAACATTGGTGTGGAGCAGTGAATTACGAGTGCTCGAAGATATTCGTCGCCAAACAACACTGCGTTTAGCCTACAATCCAACTGCTATTGCCCATCTGTTATGTTTTGAGTACATCCCCGCACCCCTGAGTATTTGGCAAGACGTTCACAAATTGCAACCAGCAGAATCATTGACCCAAAATAGCAATCAACACCATCTTCAACACTTTTGGACCTTTCCGCAACAAACGCTCGACCGCTCGTCTTCCCGTCTGCACTGGGAGAAGTCACTCTATTTGGCTTTGCGCTCGGCAACCCAACTGCGCTTACAGGCTGATGTCGAAGTTGGCACATTACTCAGTGGTGGTATCGACTCAACCACCATTACAGCACTGGCTGGTGAAATCCATCCCAACATCCACAGTTTTTCGGTCAACATTGACGCTGATGGTTTTACCGAAAATGCCATGATTAACCAAAACCAACAACACTTACAGACAATACACCAGATTCGCTCCACAACTTGGAACTTTACCCAAACGGACTTTACAACGGCTCTTGAACAAGTGTGGTCTCATCTAGATGAACCCTTGGCCGACTCTTCACTGATTGTGACTTGGTTTCTCTTTTCCCAGATCCAACAGTTGGGATTGAAGTGTGTCCTGTCGGGTGATGGTGCTGATGAGTTGTTTGCTGGATACCCTACCTACACCGCTTTACACTGGATGCAAAAATGGGCACGTTTTCCCAGAGTTGGACTACGGGCGCTGTTGGCACCCTTGGTTCAACGGATTCCAGCCAATCCCAAGGGGGTTTCTTGGGAAGAGATGTTGAAACGATGGACGATGGTCAACAACACTCGAACCCTGCCTTGGTGGAAAGAGCAGCAGTTGTGGATGGGGGCTTGGATGCCCGATGAACTTCAACATACTGACAACCTTTGGGAGATTGCCTCTTTTTGGGCTAGCCAAACCCACAGTGATCGAATCGGAAACGCCCTGTTTCTGGATCAAAGAATGTACTTGGCAGAAGGTGTTCTCAGCAAAGTTGACCGAGCATCAATGGCACACGGTATCGAAGTCCGCTCTCCGTTCATGGATCACAAAATCGTCGAATTGGTCAGTCAAATCCCTGTACATTTCAAACTGAATCGTCAGGGTAACAAACAAATTTTACGAGGACTACTACCCAATCTTCCACGTTCAATCCAACAACGTCGCAAAAAAGGCTTTGGTTCTCCGGTGGCAACTTGGATGTTAGAGCACTCTTCCGATACGCTCAATCAGTTACCAAAACAACTCGGACACTGGATATCGGAAAAGACATTGCAACGAACCATACTTGAACATCGTGAAGGTTCCCACAACCATCGACGAAGATTATGGTCCGCCCTCAGTTTGTCGGAGTGGATGGCACGACACCCAGAATCATTGTAGTCAGTCTTAATTCGCAAAATAACTTTTTGCATCAGCAAAAGCAGCAACCAATCGCTGGTTCGGTAAATCGATCCAAATCAAATAGTCCGATGCTGTGGTTTCCACATAGGCGGCAATCAACTGTCCTTCGGCAAGCTGTTCAAAAGCATCGATCACCGATACAGCTGACACCGCATATTCCAATTGTCCATTCATCAAAAACTTTGTTCTGTGTGAACGCCAAATCGCTCGCATCAATGGTCTATCAAAACTATCGAGCGCACTGGCCACGTGAAACTTTTTGAGCAGCGGCAACTGACTGCGTATCATCTCTTCAATACTCAAGATCAAACGATTGCCCATCAAAGGCTTGGGACTGGTTTGATCTGTGGTTGCGGATGGAAGGACAGATTCAGTTGATACGGGTGGACTTTTCTTTGTAGGCGATACCGATGCCTGTTTTTTACTTTTCTCTGCCTGTTCACTTTCTGCAGCCGCGGCCAAAAACAATTCCATCGCCGAAGGTGCTTTTTCTTGTTGGCTCATTTTCGAATTGATTTTGGCAACGCTGTCTTCAATATTTTTGGGTGGTACCACAACAGGGGGAGCCTCAGAAACTGGTTGAGATTTCTCTTGTGCTTCTTGTTGCTGTTTTTTAATTGCCATCCGTTGACGTTGCATTTGCTGTTGAATCATTGCCAGTCGTACCTTGGCTGGTAAAGCATCTAAACTGGGCGTCGATGGTTTTTCTGCGACTTTCTCCGGTGACTCTGAGTTATCAGGCATATTTTCGGAGGGTGTATGCTGCTCCGATTGTCCTACGGACACTTCAACATCCTTTTCTACAACATCTTCGTCAGACTCCAATTCTTCGATCTCAATATCTGAAGCGTAGGACTCGTAAGGTTCACCTTCATAACGTGGTGGGCGTTTGGGTCTTTTTAAGGATGTGTCTACCTTTTGAGGACTACGCACCGGTGAATCATCAATGAAATCGAGACTCAATGGCTTCCTGCCGGTAGGTGTTTCAACGGGCTTCGACAATCCCGTCAACTGAACGTTACTGAATAACTCGGCTAAGGGATCTCGACGTTCTTTTTCGCTCATTCGATGCTCCTGTGACTATGGCTTTGTTCAAAATATATACCATTGTTTAAGCAACACCATCTTTATTGATACATTCTTGACAATGTTTTGATGAGGTACCTTACTTCAATTCTATAAATAGCCTTGGTAAGTTCTAAACTCTACTTATCAATCTACTTCGGTGTGTTACAATTGACCCATCGTATTTGAGGATTTTATGACACAAATTTCATTTTTCACACTTGTTACCAATTTACTATCACTTGTCCCTAATGCTGAAGCAAATGGCAATGTCTACCCACCACCACAAACCCATACATTGTCTGCACTCGACACCTCACAATTGCCAACCAGTGCTATATCTCGACCCACTTTGAGCAACGGTGTCCCTCACCATGTAGAGGTAAGACTCTTTTCCGATCACCAACAAGTCCATGCTGGTGACACAATTCAATTGGGTATTTGGCTTGAGCAAGATGAAGAATGGCACACCTATTGGAAAAGCCCCGGTAGTATTGGTAAACCCACTGTAATTGATTGGAGTCTGGAACTGGGAGCAGGAAATACAGCCGAAGAACTTGATGTCTCTGTTAGTGATCACCAATACCCGATTCCTTCGAAATTTGATCAGTCAGGTATCATCTCCTATGGCTACGAAGACAGCGTGATGCTCACTTCAAGTGTCACCCTTCCCGAAACCTTGGACAGTGACCTACTTTATATCAAAGCCAAAGTTGAATGGTTGGTCTGTAAAGAAAGTTGTATCCCTGGTGAAACCTCCGTGTCTTTGCCATTAAACATTGGAGATAGCACGCTATCGGTCCATGCACCACTCTTTGAAGAAGTCAAAAAACAACACCCTCAAAACGCTTTGGATATTACCGCGTTTGCCATCGAAAGTGTTCATTCTGTCGATGTTATCGTTCCGGACAGTACCTTTTCCTATGCCATCAAAGTCACTCCGACATCCGATCAACCATTGCAATTCGACACTGCCAAAGACTGGCCTTTGTTCACTCCAATCACTGGTGAAGTGTGGTGGATTAACGAACAACGTCTCACCCGCACCGATGACGGTGGTTTACTAGTCCAACTCGATTGTGAATCGTTTGAAGCCGAATCTTTGCCGATGACCGATCGGATTGGTGGACTGATTCAATTACAAGTCGATAATCAATGGGTCGCTGTTGAAGTATCCTCCAATCTATCGATGGTTCCCAAAGATACCCCCGTCCAACAGATTACTTCTCCGTTGTTGGGAAATGACCACAGTCCTCCAACTGAAGTCGCCAAAACAGATGATGGCACTGCAACAATATCTGCAGAAAACAAACCTGCTGAATTCTCGATTTTTGAGGCCTTACTGTTGGCTTTCTTTGGGGGGATGCTCCTCAATATCATGCCCTGTGTACTGCCTGTTATCAGTTTGAAATTGTTTGGCTTGATTGAACAATCAAACATTACCCGTCGCCAACAACGTGCCGCAGGCTTGGCCTATACAGGTGGGATCATCGCTTCATTTTTGGC
This sequence comes from uncultured Pseudomonadota bacterium, assembly GCA_937127265.1. Classification (GTDB taxonomy): domain Bacteria; phylum Myxococcota_A; class UBA796; order UBA796; family UBA796; genus CAJWHX01. The sequence goes on along the minus strand of CAKZLX010000658.1, from coordinate 2,391 downwards.
ACTGGCTACCGCAGTCATCGTCTTGCAAAGTATGTTTGGACTCAACATTGGCTGGGGCTTTCAATTCCAATACCCTGCTTACGTGATTGCCTTGGCGACAATTGTCTTTGTTTTTGGTCTATCGCTACTTGGTGTATTTGAAGTCCCTGCATTTGGTACAGGCAAGGCCAACGAACTCTCTAATAAAGAGGGTTGGATGGAATACTTCATGATCGGGGTATTCGCCACACTGCTCGCAACACCCTGCTCGGCTCCGTTCTTGGGCACCGGTATCGGATTTGCCCTTACCCTCCCCCCTGTTGGTGTCCTACTTTTCTTTGGGATTGCAGGACTGGGACTGGCTTTCCCTTTTTTAATCATTGCTTTCATTCCTTCATTTTTCAAACTATTACCACAACCGGGTGCTTGGATGGAAACGTTCAAAGAACTCATGGGCTTTACCTTGCTTGCCACGACCGTTTGGTTGGTGGATGTATTGGGTTCTCAGACTGGACAAGCCGGCATCACAGGGTTTCTCAGTTTTGCCACTGTCGTTGCGCTCAGCGCTTGGATCTTTGGTAAATGGGGTTCTATCATTGCCACGCGAAAAGCCCAAATCACATCCTTTTTGATAGCCGTTGGGCTCTCGACTATCGCAGGATTTTTCTTTTTAACCACCGAATTTGCCGAACCAGCGATCGCCCAAACTTTGCGATCCGACAGTGAGATGGATTTTTCAGAGCACATCCCTTGGCAACCCTTCTCTGACCAGAACATCAGTGCGTTAAAAAGTGAACGCAAGGCCATCTTCATCGACTTTACCGCCGATTGGTGTCTCAGTTGTAAAGTGAACGAAAAAAATGTGTTGGAAACAGAGACAATTCGAAACGCTATGAAAAACAAAGGGATTGTGCCCGTCAAAGCAGACTGGACACGACGAGACGAAAGCATCTCACGATGGCTCAAAGAATACGGAAAAGCTGGTGTACCATTTTATCTCTTCATCAAGGCAGATGGAACCGCACTCCCACTACCTGAAGTGCTCACCACCAACATCGTATTGGAAGCCTTTGAGTCCTAAGTCGGATTGCCCAGTCTTACTGTACTGGAGCCGTCGAAGGTTTCACCATAACTGTAGCCTGAATTACATCCGTTTTGGGCATGTAGCACAGCGTATCTTTGCACCCTTGATAGGTAAGAGACCACTCGGTTGTCAAGGTACCCTCTTTTGTGGCCGTTATCGGAACCTCGACTTTCACGGTACTGTCAAATACTTCACGCCAATTCGCTGGGTTTGCCGGATCGGCAATCAAGTGTCCAGTCGGAAATTTGGGCGTCCCCAATTGCAAACCCTCTACGGGTGTACTTTCGACTTTCATCATGTCTTGATACAAATGATGTCCCGGTGGTACAATGAAATACACTTGAACCACCGAGGATTCAGATTGTGTCATCTGTAAGGGTTGAACTTCGGCACGAAACGGATTGCCAGCCACTGCCAATCCCATCAATATCCAAGCAAACATTCTATCTCCATCGTAAACCGCGTCTATGACACTATATAACATGAAGGAATGGAGTTCTTCCCTTGAATTCGATGTGCTTAGGAAGCCCTGATGGAAACAATCTTCAAATCAGAAGTCACTTGGAAGTCGCCATACACCCCATTGTCACGTTCTTCTTCCAACCATTCGATGTATCGTTGAATGCCCTCTTCAACAGTAAAGCCATCTTCCACATCAGATCCAACCGATAGATGAATCAAATAATGTGCCATATTGTACTCACTCAACGATCGGATAAAATCACCCGATATTTCCCACATGGGCGTATCCTCATCTCCACAGGTTGCTTCAATGAAGGCGCGCCAAGCTATTTGATGGGCTTCAACTTCTGAACTGTCGGTTTCAACCATAATTTCTGGAACAAATTGTTCAACTTGAGATTTCAACACCAACCAATCGATCCAAAAACTGGTGCGAATGAATTGGGCGTCCCAGTAATGAACACATGGAGGGCTGATTTGTGGCGTCTGATATTTTGAATGCGTCATAACGATCCTCGTTTTTGATGATGATCACGGTGTATTTGGAAACTGCGCAAGCAATCTCCTCAGACATTAAGACGTATTTTGAATGGACAATCGGATAGATCTGCCAAATTGATTGACAGAAATTATAAACAGGTTCGATCCAGTCAAACCATCACTTCGATATACTCAACCAATATGGATTCCTCACCGTTATTTCAAGAGATCCTAGTCCTCTTTCGTTCCGCGTGCAGCCTTGTCCATGCGCAACAACATTCGAGCAAGACCACTAAATGGTCCCTGACGTTCTGCACTCTCTTCTATCTTTTCACCGATCAACGCTGTATCTTGGGCCGCACGCTCTTTCACATTTCGAGTCACTT
>CAKZLX010000657.1 GCA_937127265.1 uncultured Pseudomonadota bacterium | reverse complement strand
GGATTGGCACTGGTGGAGTTCAACGGTTCCATTTGGTCTAGCAACGCCTCCTTGGGTGTCTTTGAAGTTGATGGCAGTGCCGTCGGACTTCAACAAGCAGCCCGTCCTGGGAGCCTCTTACAGACTTCAGATGGTTTGTATTTTGCCGATCATGTAGGAGAAGGTGTTTGGATCTATCGTCCATAGCCTAAGGGGAGTTTTCAGTGACCTTTACCATTGTCCACATCGCTATTGCTTTTGTACTTGGATATGCTTTCGGAGCACTAGGAATGTGGTTGGTACAACGGTTTCGTCTGGATAGAAATGACACTACTGATCATGAACAACCAATAGAGCCAATCTATGAAGACCACCTTGAAGACGATCAAACCCGTATTCAGATTCGCCGAAACATCTCGATTGCACCAGCAGAACACAGCACCCCACCCCAAACGATTGGTTCTATACCTCCCCTTATCGAAGAGGCTTCGGAAGATACTGAAGACCTCAACTTTGATACCGTTGAAGAACTGGATGTACTGGAAAACATGACTGACGAATTAGAACTCGAAGATGTATTGGCGACCGACGATACCCTCCCCTTTGTCAAACCAAAGTGGGACAAACCACCAAACTAAGATAAAACAACTGTACGATATCTTTACTTGATTGGAGTCTGGTCATGTCTACATCTGGTTATCTCTCTTTGTCCACCCCAGTATTGTTGCTCTCTGGGGAAAATACCCGTCGTTGGTGCAACGGAATGTTCAGCAATAACTTTCGTGCAATGAAACCACAACAACATCATCGTTCAGCCATCTGTGACGATCGCGGTCGTGTTCAAGGACTCCTCGACACCATCTGTATTAGCGATAACGACTTCTTGTGTGTTTTAGACGGCCTCTCACTGGAAACATTCAGCAAGCGCTTTCAAATGTACATGATACTCGACGACATCGAAATGGAAGAGTATACACCATCTGTACTACATCTCTTCGGACCAGAAGCCACGGATTGGCTAAACACCATCGGCTTACCAATACCAGAACAGGGAACCGCAATTCAACACGAGAGTCTATGGATTCAACATCGCTCTCGACTACGTGATACCATTGGTTTTGATATCATCTCTGCTAATGAAGAAGCCGATGTACTCAATGCGCTTCTTCAACAGTTGCAAGCCCTTCAAGCCCCAACCAACACCCAAACATTTGAAGACCTGCGTATCCAAACTGGAACACCTCGATACCCACAAGACTTTACCGACAAATCCTTCATTCATGAATATCAATTGGAAACCGAACTCTGCTCTTTCAACAAAGGGTGCTACGTCGGACAAGAAATCATCAACCGGATGGACATCAAACAATTGGCCAGCAAACGACTGTTGGTGGTCACAATCGAGGGAACCTGTACCATCGGTGCCTCGATCGTATTTGAAGATAAGCCTGTGGGCACACTCACTTCACTGGACTCAAGTGGTACTACTGGACTGGCACTACTGAAAAAGAAAGTCTGGGATGTTGAAATGCCTTTGCAAGTAGAAGGTTCTGAAGGAAATGTACAGATTCAACGTTAATTTGCTACACCACCTCTGGTTCACTCCACCACAAAATATCCCAACCTCGTTTCTGGGCTTCCCTTACCAATCGTTGATCGGGACAGATCACTTTGGGATATTGAACTGCCTCTAGCACCGGTAGATCACTGTATGAATCGGTATAAAAGTACCCTTGTCTCCAATCCAAGTTCAACTGTTTGGACAACAATTCTGCGTGCACACTTTTCTCAGATCCAAAACACAACGGTTCAAGCATCTTGCCAGTCAACACACCCTCGGAACTCTCCATGCGATTGGACAATACGTGTGGAATGTTCAATTGTGCGGCCACCAAATCTGCCAAATAATTGGAGGATGCCGTGAGTAAGGCCAATACATGACCTTGTTCACGGTGCCAATCGAGCATCGCATAGACCTCTGGGCGTACCTGCTGTTCAATGCTTTCCAGCCAAAAGTCTTTCGTGCGTTGTTGAATGTCAGACTCTGTCGTGCCAGCCATCCACATACCACCCTCTCGAAGAAAGGTTTGTACGTCGGCTTTTCCCCAATGATAGAGTGTCAACCAGCCCAATGTTTTCAGCAATTGCCAAGTGGTGATATATCCCAATTTCCACTCGCGTTTGATCCACCACTGGGCAGAATTGCAAGCCAATATGGTTCTATCCAAATCCAACAACACCAATTTGGACATCTACACCTCACTCTAGGGATTTACATGGTGGTATATAACCGATTCCACGATCGTCTTTTATCTTCTGTCGATGGAAATCCAGCCGAAAATGGGTTAGAAAACAGTATGGATCAAGAGTTTTACAATCAAAAAGACCCCGATGCACACCCTTCTGAAAACATGCCCGGTTTTGGGTTGGCAGCCTATGGGTGTTTGCTCATTCT
>CAKZLX010000656.1 GCA_937127265.1 uncultured Pseudomonadota bacterium | reverse complement strand
GACACCGAGTTTGTACAATTAAGAGACCAACGAGGTGATGTACTCTATGCCATCTTTGTGTACATCTTACAAACCCAACCAAACCACCAAAAGGTCATAAAAATGCTAAATAATAAACTGAGACAGGAAGAAAACATGGCCGACGTCATCGAACTCATCAAAGAAGTTGGAAGAGAGGAAGGGATCGAACAAGGGATCAAGCGCGGTAGACAGGAAGGCGAAAGAGGAAAAGCCATCGCCACTGCCCAAAACCTCCTCGAAATGGGCTTGAGCATCGAACAAATCGCCAAGGCTACCGGACTCCGCCTCGAAGACCTCGCCAAGATCGAACGAGAATCGAAACCTTAAACGGTTAGCGAGTCAGGCAGCCGAGACCTTACACCCAACAGCGCCAATGAATGCGCGTGGGACTGGAAGATGGTGGGTAGGTGGTACACAAGTGAAATTCACCAGCACAAGATGTGCCCCACGTAAAACCAACTACCGATTGCCAACCATCAACAGGTGATTCGAGGTACAATAAGCACAAGTTCGAATCGCCAACACGTCCAAAACCTCGTTGTCATCCCAAAAACCAAAACTGGGACCGTATTGCAAACTGTCGGTTCCGATCCCCTGCTCACTCAGTTGACAAAGACCCATTGTCTCGGTCCAGCGAAAAACATGTGCCCTCTCGTCGGTCAGCACCGCCTGTTCTTCGCCACTGGGACTGGTCACCACCTGTCGGATACGCAACGGAGGCAGATCAGTCGCCAAGGTTTCACTGGGTGCCGTTTGTTTGACCAAGTCTTTGCGGTACAAACTCCCCCCATCCATCCAATACAAGCGTGGGTAGGTATCGGACAAAGCCGACCAATCTGGTACTGTAAAGAGCACCTCATGTCCCAAGAAGTGTTCTTTGGGATCGCCCAAACGCAAACTGATCGGTGTCTCTTCGTTGTTTGGTGCTTGACTGGTAAAGTACAAATCCAACTGACCATCGTTGTTTCCATCGTACAACAACCCTTCCAACGGCGGATATACCTGAAACAAGATCGTCTCCGTCTCTTCAGAAGGGGCAATCCAAGTGCCGTCTGGGTTACTGTAATGCACTTGGATGTTTTGTAAATCGACGTGCAGGGAGACCATGTCCAATTGACCATCGTTGTTTAAATCTCCAAACAAAGGACGATTACGAGAACGTGGATAGGCGAACTCGGCAGGCTCATCAAATTTACCGGCTTCATTCCCCCAATAGACAGACATGTTTTGATCCAATTGGTTGATAAACAGTGCATCTTGCCTACCGTCTCGATTGAGGTCAAAGAAGCGTGAGGCTTGGGCTTCACGAGGCCCCGGTTTAAAGGATTTGGCAAACGAGGTAATGGCATCTTCACACATCGGTATGTCCGCAAAGCCATCGTCCGCGGGCACAACCGACACGGCTGGTGCTTTCAGAAACTGCACATAAAACACGCCACCCATCACCACCAGTAGCAAACCCACAACCACCAACATCATCCAGCGCAAAGAGTGCAACATGTCCATTTCTACTGTTGCCGCAGTCACCACCTGTGAGTTGGTATTGACCTTTCCCAAGTCCTCTACCGACACCTCAACCAACTGCAACCCCATCAAAGAGTGTTCACTCTCTGGCAATTCCATTTCCACCTGTTTGAGTGCCTGCATCATCTCTTTGGCAGAGGTAAACCGATCGGTGGTCTTGTGTTTTCCACCTCGTTCAATCACATCCACCAAGGCATCGGGATAACGGGTGCGCAAGTCAGCAATGGTTTCCGAGAGGTATAAATCAGACACCGACTTGTTTTCCAGCAACCAAGCCAAGGTCATGGTGGTCGAGTAAATATCGGTTGCCGGATCCACTTCGGTAGGATTTAAGCGTTGTTCAGGAGACATAAAAGCCAAAGAGCCCAACAATGCCCCCGTTTTGGTCAAGGATTCTGGGGAAAGATAAAACAACGCCAGTCCAAAATCAGCAATCTTCACCCCACCATCTTCATCAATCAAGACGTTGTGTGGTTTGATATCGCGATGTACCACCCCGATGCGATGAGCCTTCTCCAAACCTTTGAGCATTTCGATGACCACTTTCACAGCCAGACGAGGCGGCATGTGACCATACATCTGTGACCAAGAATTGAGCGATCCCGTACACTTTTCCATCACTACGTGCAACTGTCCATCTTCCACGAAGGACTCATAGACCGTCACAATGTTTGCCGAATTGAGGCGCATCATAATTTGCACTTCTTGTTGAAAACGCACCAATGAATTTTCCCCATCGGTCAAATGGAGCGTCTTAATGGCACGTTCAACGTCGTACATCGTATCGACCACCCGCCACACAGCCGCCGAACCACCATCCCCCAAGCGAGAGATCACGATAAAACGTCCATCTGAAAAAGTGGTCTTGGGGATATTAGGCATGCTATCAATTATGATTAAACCACCAACAATTCAAACCCTTTCTCTGATATATTTCCCAAAAAAACTTTTGAACAGGCTAGTTGAGTCTAGTTCAGAAAAATGAGGTGATACAAGTGTTGAATGGGTAAATTATTGATCAAAACACCAGCACAAACACAGGTTGTCTCCCTCAAAGAACACGTTCTGATAGGCAGATACCCCAATTGTGATATCATCATTAGTACCGTTGCCAAACCCCCTAACCTCTGGCTAGAAATCCGTTTTGTACAAGGAGAATGGTTGTGGACCACACTGCATGGAGCCTCGGATACCATCGCCACCGGTGAATTTGTCCAACGCCAATGGAGACGCTTCACAAAAAAGATACGCTTTGCCGATCCAGTCAGCATCGAACTGTTTGATACGTCTCCACCAGAAGTCTTGGTTGAACAAGCCAACAAAGTCTTTCGACCGGTTTCAGACTTCCCAGACATTAAACTATGTCAAGAAACCTACATGTTCGACGGCCAAGTTTTAGTCAATGGCCAACCCTTCCTCTACCACAACCACATTGCAACCCTCTGGGCCCCTGGGTCTAACCACACCACCGAAAAACACACTATCTCCACGCGTCTCGAAGAGTGCATCTTGCGCATCGATACCAGCACACTATCCGCAGAATTTCAGTTTGAGAACAAAAGTTACACCCTCAGTGGAGAAATAGTACGGATTTTATCGATCTACGCACAAGCACTAGACAGTGATGAACCCTGGCTCACCAGAAAAGAAGTATACGCTGAATGGCTAGCACTGGGTGGTTCTACTGAATCCCCTACCGAAAGAATGCACTGGGGACGCAACAAAATCAAACAACGATTGGAAACACAAGGATTCTTGGGTAAAACCGAACTGTTTCAACGCAAACGCCACAAAGACTCATGGCGCCACAAACTGTGTTTTCCCAGAACGATTCAATTGACATCCTAAGCATTTTAAATTTACATGGTTGTGTTACAGTACGGACTCTGTTTTCATCTGTGGAGGTTTGATGTTGGCAATCTTGATGATGTTATTTACGAATCCTATTTCGGCCAGTGAACACGCTTTTTCTGGCGGTATCGGTTCTTATTACGGTGATCTGGGTATCGCCTACACCTACTCTCCAATTTTAGCCGTTGGTTTTCAAGCAGGTGTGGGTACCAGTGGACTCAGTTTGGGCGCCCGTTGGCAACCTGAATGGTTTTCGGGTGGATATGCCCAAGCCGGTCTTTCTCGCATCGGTGGCGCTGGATATCACCCCAACATGGTGGTCGGCGGAAAATGGTCGTTGGGCTACCAATCGGATTGGTTCATGGAGGCCAATGGTGGTGTGGCGGTCAGTTTAGGCGGACAGTGGTGGCCGATTTGGGATGTGGGTGTTGGTTGGGGGTTTTAATACAAAAATCCATCAACCCACGACCCAACACCTCACCACCATCCGCCAACACAGACTGCACACTGGCGACATCCACACCCTCCGTCAGATCACCACAACGCCAGCCCTCACCCGATTCGGACAGAGACAAACCAAACTTCTCGGCATAATGTTCTGAGCGTGAAGCATAATAATCCGCCATCATCCACGCCGGTATATCGACACTAGGCGCCGGACGAAAAGCCGAACGAAGAACCGCTGGCCTTCGAGCACCCACAGCATCAGTCGCGCGAGACTCTGTAAACACCACCAGTCCACAAGGAGACACCCAACAATCCGTCCACACTGGAAAATTTCGTGACCCCACATACACCGATGAGACTGTTTTCAAACCAAACCCACCCTCTCGAGCCTGCTGCATCACCCGCTCAACCAAAGGTAAGTACAGATCACGGTATACGCCCAACCAATTCCTCTTTTGGGCATCAAAACCGATGGCGTGCAGTGTATCCACCCATTGACGAATCTCTACTTCTGACCAACCCGTAGGTGGAATATCCAAACCACCAAAGACAGCTTGCCAATCGCTCTCTGTACATAGCGAAGCGTCGATTTGCCACCACCGTTCTTGTGGATTGCCCAAATGCTTAATCATTTTATACAGGCGTTTTTTCTTATTGGATGGTGGTTTGATATTTTTCATCGCCGATACAACATATGATTTTCTACGATCATTTCAAGGGGTTGATCCTTTTATCTTCTGAAGCAACAATAAAATAATGGTCGATTACATTTTTTGACATCGACATCAGGTTTCACTTTCGATATAGTTCGAGTGTTCAGTTTGTATGCACCTCCATTGACATCTGACCTGAACACGTCCCTCCGCAACCAGCTCCCAACTGGCTGCCCTTCTCATACAGTAAACATCTACTTTACTGCCCCTGATTTCCCGGTCTGTTTTCCTCTTTTGTTCACAACGTTTTTATTGGTTTATCTTCCTAATTTCCAACTAAGCCACCGTTCCAATCCCCTGTGAAAGTGGCTCAACTGATTCAGTTCTAGACGCACATCTCCTTTTGCATAAGAATCTGAACATAGGTATACATCCCGTCTAATTTCAAGCATCATCGTTTGAACGCAAGTATTTCCTATAAATTTTGTCGGTATGATGGACCCTTTAAATGGGGCATCCAAATCAACCGAGTAGCCCACTTCTCGAAAACACTTGCTGGTATGTTCGATCAATGCCTGTGATGTGTGTCGCTCCGGAGTTATCCAAGTCCCAATGTCTATCTCTGGTCTGGGAGCCTCTGGAAATTGTTCATACGGCAAAGGGGGTTTGGGATAAGAGTGGCCATCAATGATCAGAACGCGTCCAAATTTCAACAACATATCGTCGACTATCTCGGTGAACTGTTGATGGTACGGATGATAGAGTCGCTTGAGTTTAGCCTCATAATCATTATCTGAATCATCCTCTCGGAACCTCTCTCCGTCTGTCGTATGGGTATAAAAAACGCCCATCCCAACTTGATTCATCATCTCTTTGTCTCGGTCCGCAAAGCGTTCCGGGTCAAAATATAGACGGCAAAGATTGTTGTGTAAGGCTATGGCACCCGCATCAATCAGTGGCTGAAAGAGTTCCAGTGTATGATGGTCAACCAGTCTGTGGATTTCTTGATCAAGGGTGTGCTGATCTAGATTCCAGTCAAAGTCTTCCGGAATATGGGTTGCATTGTGGGGTAAGTGTAGGACTATGGGAATGGATCCATTACCGATGGTTTTAAATGTATGCATTTTTGATCAAGTCCTGGATATTTAATTGACCCCAGTTCGGGATAAGAGACCAGTAGCAAAAAAATAAGCAGTTGTTTAAGAGATAAGTTCCTACACCAACCTCAAAACGATTGCTGATATGGGTATAACTGATATTTTTTGCTTTATAGATGACTTTTGCCAAACTTTTGAACCAATCTTAAAAAATAATCTCTTAAAAGATGGAACGACCCGAAGAAGACGAAAAGGTAGCATGTCGTTGTCGGAGAGTACCTTGTGCCCTTTAGGGTATGACCATTCTTGTTTTGTTTCATCAATCCCAAATGAAAACGTTCAAGGATTTCA